>CALWAU010000001.1 GCA_944375795.1 uncultured Clostridia bacterium
GCAAATGCGGAACGGATAGGTGTGCGATGACACAGAGAGAAATTACCGACATTCTCAACAAATGGGCGTACGAGTATTACGTCCTCGACAACCCCAGCGTCTCCGACAAGGAGTATGACGAGCTGTATGACCGGCTGAAAAAGATGGAGGCCGAGAGCGGGGAGGTGTATCCCGACAGCCCCACCCGCCGTGTGGGCGGCGAACCGATCGAGGCTTTTGCCCGACACGAGCATATCGCCCGCCTGTACAGCCTCGACAAATCGGTGACGGACGAGGAACTCAAATCCTTTCTCACCCGCGTCTCCAAGGCCGCGGGCGGGGATACGGAGTATACCGTCGAGTATAAATTTGACGGGCTCACCGTCTGCCTCACCTACGAAAACGGCGAATTTGTCCGCGCGACCACCCGCGGCAACGGCAGGGTGGGGGAGGACGTGACGGCGCAGGTGCTCACGATCCGCTCCTATCCCATGCGCATTTCTTACCGCGGGACGCTGGAGGTGCGCGGGGAGGCGGTGATCCGGCTGTCCGTGCTGAAAAAGTACAACGAGAGGGCGGCGGAGCCCCTCAAAAACGCGCGCAACGCCGTCGCGGGCGCGATCCGCAATCTCGACCCGAAAGTGACGGCGGAGCGCCGGCCGGACATCTGTTTTTACGACGTCAATTACATGTCGGAGGGCGGGCCTCTCTCCCAGACGGAGGCGCACGATTTTCTCGTGCGGGAGGGCTTCCGCGTGTTCCCCTATTTCAGAGTGTGCCGTTCGGAGGAGGAAGTACTTGCCGCCGTGGCCGAAGTGGAGGTGGGGCGCAGGTCCATCGACGTGCTGACGGACGGGGCCGTCATCAAGGTCAACGACCCCGCCGTGCGCGAGGCGATGGGGTATACGGACAAATTCCCCCGCTGGGCGATGGCCTACAAATTCGAGGCGGAAGAGGTGACGACGACGGTGCGGGAGATTGTCTGGCAGGTGGGCAGAACGGGAAAACTGACGCCGCTCGCCCTCCTCGACCCCGTGGAGCTGGCGGGGGCGACCGTCCGCCGCGCCACGCTCAACAATTACGGCGATATCCTGCGCAAGGACGTGCGGATAGGCTCCCGCGTGCTCATCCGCCGTTCCAACGAGGTGATTCCCGAGATCCTCGGCGCCACCGAGCATTCGGAGGGGAGCGTCGGGATAGAGAAACCGACCGTCTGTCCCTATTGCGGCGCGGAGCTGAAAGAGACGGGCGCCAACCTCTTTTGTCCCAATCGCGACTGCCGCCCGCGCATCGCCGCCCGGCTGGACCATTACGCGGGCAAGAACGCGATGGACATCGAGGGCTTTTCGGAGAATACCGCCCTGCTGCTCATCGACAAAAAGGGAGTGAAGAACTTTTCCGACCTCTATCGCCTGAAAGCGGAGGATCTGTCCGATCTGGAGGGATTCGGAGAGAAAAAGATCGCCAATCTGCTTTCCGCCGTCGAGAGGAGCAAGGGCGCGCCGCTGGACGCGTTTATCTATGCGATCGGCATCGACGGCATAGGCAGGGTTGCGGCGAGGGACCTCGCGAAACGATTCAAAAGCGTGGAGGCATTGAAGGCGGCGACGGAGGAGGAGCTCGTTTCCCTCGAAAATATCGGGGAGGTGACGGCGCGCAGCGTAAGGGAATATTTCCGCGACGAGGGAAACCTTGCGGAGCTGGACGCGCTCGCTTCCCTCGGCGTGCGGCCACGGGCGGCGGAGGACGCGCCCGCGCAGGGGGCGTTTGCGGGACAGTCGGTGGTGCTCACGGGGACCCTGTCCGCCTACAAGCGGAGCGAGGCGCAAAAGCTCATCGAGGCCGCGGGCGGGGTGTGCCAGAGCGCGGTATCCGCCAAGACCACCCTCGTCGTCGCGGGCGAGGCCGCGGGGAGCAAGCTGGACAAGGCGAAAAAGCTGGGCATCCGCGTGATAGGGGAGGAGGAATTTTCCGCCATGCTCGGCGGACGGACGGAATAGCCCGGGCCCGGACGGGCGCGCGGGAATACGGCGGGTGCGGCGGTACGACGGGGAGGAAAGGGCCTTGAAGGTGCGGGAGATAAACGGATTTTCCGATTTTTGCGCGGCGTTGAAGGAATGCGGCTTTTCGATGGGCGGCGGCAACGCCAAGGGCGTTTTTGCGCTGATTCCCTTCGATTGGCGGGAGGAACCGCCCGGCTGCCCCGTGCGCTGGCATACGGGAGACGCGGACACCGACCCCTGGGAATGGCGGATGCGGGTGTTGGAGGAGCGGGACGACGTCGCCTATGCCAAGGTGTTTTTCCGCCTGAGCGGCTACATCACCCGGGAGTGGTATCCTCTTTTCCTGGCCGTGCGGCGGCGGGGAAAAAATTTTGAGGAGATGCTTCGGGACGGGGAGGTCGGCCGTCCCGCGCGGCGCATTTACGAGGCGCTTTCCCGCCTCGGCGCGGCGTCCGTGCCCGAATTGAAGCGGGAGGCGGGCTTTTCCCGGGAGGAGAAGGCCGCCTTCGAGCGGGGCCTGACCGAATTGCAGATGAAACTGCTCGTCACGATGTGCGGCAGGGGGCGGAAGGTCAATCGTTTCGGGGAGGAATACGGTTGGGAGAATACCCTTTTCTGTACGCCGGAAAGCTTCTGGGGGGAGGGACCGATACGGGAGGCGGAAAGGCTTTCCCCCGCGGAGGCGGAGGAGGCCGTGCTCCGGCGGGTTTTCGAGCTGAATCCCGCGGCGGAGGAGAGGACGGCAAGGCGGTTTGTCCGCGGCGGATGACGGGCGGCCGCGATCGTCGTTATTTTTTGATAAAAAGCGGGAAAGGGGGCCGTTCTGCTTGAAAAATTCCGTGGAATCTGCTATAATAACTGGTAACCGCAAAAAGAATCCGGAAAACGGGCCGGAAAGGGAGAGGACGCTATGCTGAGCATGACGGGATACGGCAGGGGAGAATACCGCGGAGAGGATATCGAGGCGGTGTGTGAGGTTCGCTCCGTCAACAATCGTTATCTGGACATTTCCCTGAAAATGCCCAAGCTGTTTTTGTCCCGGGAGGACGCCGTGCGTGCCCTCGTGCGGGAAAGGGTGGCGCGGGGGCACGTGGACGTGTTCGTGACCGTGAAAGACAAGCGGGAAAATCCCGCGGGGCTGTCTCCCGACCTGCGGTTGGCGGCCTCCTACGTCGCGGCGGCACAGGCGCTGAAAAGCGCGTTTCCCTCCCTCGCGGACGATCTGACGCTCACCGCCGTCCTGCGCTGGCCGGACGTCTTGAAGCAGGAGGAGCCCGCCGGGGCGGACGAGGTTCTCTTCGGCGCGCTGAAAAGCGCCCTGTCCGACGCGCTCGACGCGCTGAACGCGATGCGCGCCGCCGAGGGGAAAAAGCTGAAGGCGGATCTGCTCGCCCGCGCGGAGGTCATCGGAGGGCTGGTGGAGAAAATCGCCGCGCGCGCTCCCCGCGTGGCGGAGGAATACCGCGAAAAGCTGGCCGCCCGCGTGCGGGAGTACCTCGACGGCGTGAAGCCGGACGAAAGCAGGCTGCTCACCGAGATGGCGGCGTTTTCGGATCGTTGCAGCATCGACGAGGAACTCACCCGGCTCCGCTCCCACCTCGCGCAGTTCAAAGCCTTCTGCGAGGAGGACGGGACGGGCAAAAAGACGGATTTTCTCATTCAGGAATTCAACCGGGAGGCCAACACCATCTGTTCCAAGAGCAACGACGTGGAAATCACGCGGTTGGGCCTGGAGCTGAAAAACGAAATCGAGAAAGTGCGCGAGCAGGTGCAGAATCTCGAGTGATGCCCGTGCGGGCGAGGATTTACCCAAACGTATGAAGAACATTCTGATGGCAATTTCCGGGCCCTCCGGGGTGGGAAAGGGAACGCTGGTCAAGGCCCTTTTGCAAAAGCGGAAGGACGTGACGGTATCCGTTTCCTGCACGACGCGGGAGCCGCGGCCGGGCGAACGGGAGGGAAAGGATTACTTCTTTCTGACCCGCGAAGAATTTCTCCGCCGGGCCGAAGCGGGAGATTTTCTCGAATACGACGAGCATTTCGGAAATTTCTACGGCACCCCCAAATCCTTCGTGCGGGAGGCGCTGAAAGAAAAATCGGTCATTCTGGAAATCGACGTCGTGGGCGCGCTGAACGCGAAAAAGGCGTTTCCCGAGTGCGTGCTGGTCATGATTCTGCCCCCCTCGGCAGAAGAGCTGAAAAAGCGCCTGCGCGGGAGAAACTCGGAGACGGAGGCGGAGATCGAAAGCCGCCTGGCCCGGCTCGATTACGAGCTGTCCCAAAGGGACAAATACGATTATGCCGTGGTGAACGATTCCCTGGAAGGGGCGCTTGCGCGGCTGGAAGAGATCCTCGACGGGGAAAAGAACCGCTGAAAAACGCGCGTCCGGTTCGGGTGCGGAAAAAATAAAAATAAAAAAATATCCGAAAAGTGAGGCGAAAATTATGATAAACGAACCTGCAGTGGACTTGTTGATCAGAAAGCTGGGGACGGACGAGGAGCCCGTCAGCCGTTATGCGCTGTGCGTGGTGGCGGCCAAGCGCGCCCGCCAGATCATCGAGGCGGAGAAAAACCGCGGGATTCACGATTTTACGGGGCGGGATAAAGAAATCCTCGCCGCGTGCAAGGAAATCGCGGACGGCCAGGTGATCATCGCGAAGGATTGAGTTTCCCGCATTGCTCCGAAGGTTTTCGGGGCAATCCTTTTTATGGCGCGGACGGCGCCCCTCGGGCTTTTGCCCGAAGGGCTTCAAAGGACGGAACGGGAGCGGAGACGGGAAATGATAGCCGAAGTGATCGTGGACATCGCCGCGGGCGAGACGGACAGAATATACGATTATCTCTGCGGCGGCGATACGGTGCCGGGGAGCCGCGTCCGCGCGCCCTTCGGCGGCAAGGTGGTGCCTGGCTTCGTCATGCGGGTCAAGGAGACCACCGACGTCCCCCCCGACAGGCTGAAACGGGTGTTTCCCTGCCCGGACGAGCTGCCCGCGCTCAATCGGGAATGCCTCTTTCTCGCCGAGAAGCTCACCGCGCGCTACCGCGTGCCCAAGGCGCTGGTCCTGCGGCTGTTTCTGCCCTCGGAAATGCGCACGGGCAAGGTGCGGGAGCTGATGAAAAACTACGTTTCTCTGTGCGTCCCGCCCGAGGAGATGAAGCTTGCCAAAAGCGCGAAAAATCAGCTGGGGGCGGCGGCGTACCTCGCGGAGCACGGCGAGACGGAGAGCGGATTTTTGAACGGCCTGTTTCCCGGCAGCGTCCGGGCGCTGACCGAGAAGGGGTATGCGAAAACGGTGAAAAAGCAGCGGCTTCGCGACCCGTACGGGGGCCTGGAGGGGAGCGGGGCTTTGCACGAGCTCACCCCCGACCAGCGCGCGGCGGTGGAAACCATCGGCCGCGACGAAAGGACGGTGCAGCTTTTGCACGGCGTGACGGGGAGCGGCAAGACGGAGGTGTATCTCACCCTCATCGCCGACTGCCTGCGGCGGGGCAAGAGCGCGATTTTTCTCGTGCCGGAAATTTCTTTAACGCCGCAGATGCTCTCCCAGCTCCGCGCGCGGTTCGGGCGGAACGCCGCGATCATGCACAGCGGACTTTCGGCCGGAGAGCGGTTCGACGAGTGGTGGCGGCTGCGGACGGGGGAGGCGAAAATCGCGATCGGCGCGCGGAGCGCCGTGTTTGCGCCCCTCGAAAATCTCGGCGTCGTCATCGTGGACGAGGAGCACGATTCGAGCTATTCGAGCGAGACGGCGCCCCGCTACAACACGTTCGACGTGGCGTATCTGCGCGCGAAGTACAACGGCTGCAAGCTGGTTTTGGGCAGCGCCACGCCCTCGGTGGATACCTATAAGCGGGCGATGGACGGGGAATTCGGGCTGATACGCCTCGACAAGCGGATCAACCGCCGCCCGCTGCCCGAGATCGAGATCGCCGACATGCGGCGGGAGGTGCGGCGGGGAAACAACACCTCCTTTTCCGAGCCGCTGCGCGCCGAGCTGGAAAAGTGCCTGGCTTCGGGCAATCAGGCGATCCTCTTTCTCAACCGCCGCGGGTATTCCCAGACGGTCATCTGCAAGGAATGCGGGTACGTCGCCAAGTGCGAGGCCTGCGACGTGTCCCTCACCTATCACAGGGACGAGGACTGCCTCAAATGCCACTACTGCGGCGCGCGGTACAAGGTCCCCCGCGCCTGTCCCGAGTGCGGGGGGACCAAGCTGTCCTATGCGGGCACGGGCACCCAGCGCATCGAGGCGGAGCTGAAAAAGCTGTACCCGGGCGCGAGAGTTTTGCGCATGGACAACGACACGACGAGCGGCAAGGAGGGGCACTATAAAATCCTCAAGGCGTTTGCGGAGAAAAAGGCGGACATTCTGGTGGGGACCCAGATGATCGCCAAGGGGCACGACTTTCCCTCCGTGACGCTGGTGGGCATCCTCGACGCGGACATGAGCCTGCATTTCTCCGATTACCGCAGCGGGGAGCGCACCTTTCAGCTCATTACGCAGGTGGCGGGCAGAAGCGGCCGCGCGGAGGAAAAGGGTAAGGTGGTTTTGCAGACGTTCAGCCCCGAAAACGACGTTTTGCGCTATGCCGTCGCCTACGATTACGAGGGGTTTTACCGCAACGAAATTTCCCTGCGGGCGGCGGCGATGTTCCCGCCCTTCTCCAAGATCGTGCGGGTGCTGGTGACGGGGGAGGACGAGAAAAAGACGGTGGAGGCGTTGCGCTCGGTGTACGTTTCTCTCGAAAGGCTGTATACCGAAAACGCCGAGAAATTTTTGTTTTTCAACCGCATGCACGCGCCCATAAAGCGCATACAGAACAAGTTCCGCTACCAGGTGCTGATGCGGCTTTCGGATACCTCCGTGCTGCCGCGCGTTTACGATATCTGCGCCGAGGCGAGGACGCGGGACGCGCTGGTGTCGGTGGAGGAAAATCCTGCCAATCTCAGCTGAGAAGGGGCGGGGCAGGGCCGCAGGCGGCCGAAAACAGACGGAAGGAGAGATTTTTATGGCTATCAGAAACGTGGTGCAGGTGGGCGACGAGACCCTCCGCAAAGTCAGTTTTCCCGTCGAGGAGTTCGACGAAAAGCTTCATACCCTTCTCGACGATATGAAAGATACCGTGAAAAGGGAGGAGGGGGCGGGGCTCGCCGCGCCGCAGGTGGGCGTTTTGCGCCGCGCCGTCGTCGTCGACGTGGAAGAAGGATTTTTCGAGTTCGTCAACCCGCGCATCCTCTCCCGAAAGGGAGAACAGCGGGGCTGGGAGGGCTGCCTGTCCGTGCGCGGAAAGCGCGGTGTGGTTTCCCGGCCCATGAAGGTGAAAATCGCCTATCAGGACAGGTACGGCAAGGAGCAGGTTTTGCAGGCCAAGGGCTTTTTCGCGCGGGCGATCTGCCACGAGCTGGACCATCTGGACGGCGTTTTGTATATCGACAAGGCGGAGTTTGTCGAAGCGGAGTGACCCGGACCGGGCGAAAAGGAGGGAAGGCGGCATGAAAATCGTTTACGCCGGCACGCCGCAGTTTGCGGTGCGGCCGCTGGAAAAAATACTCGACGCGGGTTTCGACGTGGCCGGCGTCCTCGCGCAGCCCGACCGCCCGCAGGGCAGAAAGGGGCTCCTTGTCCCTCCGCCCGTCAAGGCGCTCGCCTTAAAGCGGGGGATTCCCGTCTTTCAGCCCGCAAAGCTGAAAGAGGAGACGGCGGGGCTGGCGGCGCTCGGCGGGGACGTCATGATCACCTGCGCTTACGGGCAGATCCTCACGCGGGAGGCGCTGGATCTCTTTCCCCTGGGCGTGTGGAACCTCCACGCTTCCCTGCTGCCCCGCTATCGGGGCGCTTCGCCCGTTCAGGCCGCGATCGCGGCGGGCGAGAAGGAGACGGGGGTGACCGTCATGCGGACGGCTTTGGGGCTGGATACGGGCGATATCCTGTTTTCCGAGCGCACGCCGATAGGAGAAAAGGAGACGTTCGGGGAATTGTCCGCGCGGCTTTCCGAAATCGCGGCGGATTGCCTCTTGCGGGCTTTGCCGCTGATAGAGGGGGGCAGGGTTGCGCTGACGCCGCAAGGCGAGACGGCGGCGCCGCCGACGAGAAAGATTGAAAAGGAGGACGCGCGGCTGCATTTTGCCCTGTCCGCGAAAAAAATAACCGACCTCGTGCGCGCGTTCAATCCCGAGCCGCTCGCCTTTACCGAGGCGCAGGGGCTGCGGATCAACGTCTTTGCCGCGGAGGAAACGGCGCGGCCCGCGGGGACGGAGAATGCGGCGGCGGGGGAAATTTTGTCCGATTCGCCCAAGGTCGGGCTGGTCGTCGCTTGCGGAAACGGGGAGGCGGTGCGGCTTACCGAGGTGCAGGCGGCGGGCGGAAAGCGGATGAAGGGGAGCGATTTCCTCAACGGCAGAAAGGTGAAGAAGGGACAGGTGTTCTCATGCTGAGCAATCCCGTCTACGACCCCTTTCAGATTCTGACCAAGGTGTATTCGGAAGGGGAGCACCTGAAGCAGGCGATCGCCGATACGTACATCGAGGAACTGAACCGCGCCCGGACGGTGCGCATCGTCTACGGCGTGACGGAAAACGACGGGTATCTGTCCCACTGCATCCGGCATTTCGCGCCCAAGGCGCCCAAGCCCGCCGTGCGGCTGATCCTCAAAATTTCCCTCTATATGCTCCTGTACATGGACAAGAAGCGGTACATGGTCACCGATTGCGCCGTGGAGCTGTGCAAAAAGCTGGGCAAAGGGGGCGTGGCGGGGTTCGTCAACGCCTTTTTGCGGCGGTTCGACCGCGCGGAGGCGGACAGGGCTTTGCCCGCGGGCGAGGAGGGGGAGGCGATGGCGCTCTCCTACCCCTTGTATGCCTGGCGAAAACTCAAAGCGGAGTACGGGGACAGGGCGGCGGCGATCGCCTCGGCGAGGAGCGCGGGCGTCTGCGTGCGCTTTGAACGGAACGAGGAAAAATATCTTTCCCTGCCCCATATCGACACCCCCTTCGCACATACGTACATCTTTCCGCGCTTCGCGCGGGACGAGGGGTACGACGCGGGGGATTATACCTTTCAGTCGGTGGGCAGCCGCGCCGTCTGCGAGACGGTGGAGCCGTGCAAAGAGATGCTCGACGCCTGCGCCGCCCCGGGCGGAAAGTCGGTGTTGCTCGCGAAAAAGTGCGGCGGGGTGACCGCTTTCGAGCTGCATCCCCACCGCGTGGAGCTCATCCGGCAGTACAGGGAGCGCATGGGGGCGGCAAACGTCTTTGAACGACAAAAGGACAGTTCGGTTTTCGACCCCGCCTATGCGGAGAAATTTGACGGGGTATTGTGCGACGTGCCCTGTTCGGGATTCGGCACGCTGAGCGAAAACCCCGATATCCGGCTCTTTCGGAAGGAAGGGGATTTTGCTTCGCTGGCGGCGGCGCAGAGGGGGATCCTCGCCGCGTGCGCGCGTTACGTGCGGCGGGGCGGGCGCCTGTATTATGCCACCTGCTCGGTGTTCGCGGAGGAAAACGACCTCGTCGTGGGGGAATTTCTTGCAAAAAATCCGGACTTTTCCCCCGTGCGGGCGGACAGTCCCCTGCCGTACGTGCGCAAAAAATACGGTTTGCAGTTTCTGCCGGACGAGGCGTTCGGCGCCGGTTTCTACGTCGCGAAGCTGGCGAGGAAATGAAGGGGGAGGTATGAAAAAAATTTTGCAGGACCTGAATTTTTCGGAGGTCGAACAGCTCGTCCTCGCCTCGGGCGAAAAGAAATTTCGTGCCAGGCAGCTGTTTGAGGGGCTGACGGCGGGCAGGAAGATTTCGGAGATCTCTTCCCTGCCCCGTGCGTTTAAGGATAAGCTTTTGGAGGAATACGAGGACGAACCCGTAAAGATCAAAGAAATTTTCCGCTCGGCGGACGGGACGGAAAAGTATCTGTTTTCGCTTGCCGACGGCAGCCTCGTCGAAGGGGTGCTGATGAAATATAAATACGGCTGCACCCAATGCGTGTCCACGCAGGTGGGCTGCCGCATGGGCTGCAATTTCTGCGCCTCCACCCTGGGAGGGCTGGTCCGCAACCTCACGGCGGGGGAGATCCTCGCGCAGATCCTCGCCGTAAACGCCCTGCACGAGGGGGACGAGGCGCTGAAAGGACGGGGCAGGGAAGCGCGCACCGTCACCAATATCGTGCTGATGGGGAGCGGCGAACCGCTGGATAACTACGGCGAAACGGTGAAATTCCTCCGGCTGGTGACGGCGGGCGATGGACTGAACGTGAGTGCGCGGAACATTTCCCTGTCCACCTGCGGGCTGGTGCCGAAGATGTACGAGCTGGCGAACGAGGGGATCCCCCTCAATCTCACCGTTTCCCTGCATGCCACATCGGACGAGGAGCGGGAACGCGTGATGCCCGTCGCCAAGGCATATAAAATAGAGCAGATCCTCAGGGCGTGCGCCTATTATTTTGAAAGGACGGGCAGGCGGTATTATTTCGAATATACTCTCATCGAGGGGGAGAACTGCGACGAGGCGCATGCGCGCGCGCTGGTTTCCCTTCTGAAGGGAAGGCCCTGCCACGTCAATCTCATCCGCCTCAACGAGGTGAAAGAGAGGAGTCTGAAAGCCACGGGCGAAAAAGAGGCCTACCGCTTTCTGGGGCTTTTGGAAAAGGGCGGGTTGAGCGCGACGCTGCGGCGGCAGATCGGCTCGGACATCGGCGGCGCCTGCGGGCAGCTGCGGGCCTCCTATCTGGAACGGGCGGGAGACGGGCAGGATTGACGGCTTCCCGCATTTGCATTTGCCGACAAAGCGGGCGGCAAGGTATAAAAACTGCGGAGGAAAAAATTATGGCTATGGGCAATATCAAAATCGCGCCGTCCATTCTGTCGGCGGACTTTGCGAAGATGGGCGAGGAGGCGGAGAGCCTGGAACGCTGCGGCGCCGACCTCATACACTGCGACGTCATGGACGGCGTATTTGTCAACAATATCACGTTCGGCATCAAAATGGTGGAGGACATCCGCCGGCATACCGCGCTGCCCCTCGACTGCCATCTCATGATCGTGCATCCCGAAAAATACGTCGAACGGTTCGTGAAGGCGGGCGCGGATATCGTCACCGTGCATTTCGAGGCCTGTCGGGAAAATCTCGCCGGAGTGCTGGCGCAGATACGGGCGGCGGGCGCAAAATGCGGCGCCGTCGTCAATCCCGACACGCCCGCGGAGGCGCTCCGCGAAGTGCTGCCCCTCTGCGACATGGTGCTGGTGATGAGCGTGTTTCCCGGATTCGGCGGCCAGAAATTTATCCCCGAAGTGCTGGATAAGGTGCGCTTTCTTCGGGATTTTGCCGGGGAAAACGGGCTTTCCTACGACGTCGAGATAGACGGCGGCATTGCGCCCGACACGGCGAAAGAGGCCGTAAAGGCGGGCGCGAACGTGCTGGTGGCGGGCAGCGCGGTGTTCAGGAGCGCGGACCGGGCGGCGGCGATTGCCGCTTTGCGGGGATGAAA
>CALWAU010000002.1 GCA_944375795.1 uncultured Clostridia bacterium
ACGAAATCGATCCCATACTCGAGGCAAACAAAGAATGCCTCGGTGAGAAAGGGGACGTCCGCATCTGATTTGAAAAATACAATAATCGCGAAAGAAATAAGCCGACAAAGCGTCGGCTTATTTTTTACCGAATAAAACTATGTCTCGCATAATTATTATGTATGACATACATATAAATATATGTCTGCCATAGATACAAACAAAGAACACGGAAAAAAGAGAAAATTTTATACTACGTGTAACATATTAAAAGTAGTACTTCAAACATAGCTTATTGCGAAGGAAAAGAGACGGGGCGGGAGGGGTCATAAACGAGTTTCGCGTCGAAAAAGCGGGCGCAATGATTGCTGCGCAGCGAGATTCCGTCCATGGCGCATCTGTCCTGAAAAAGGACCTTTTTTGCGCTTTCCCCGAGCGGCATTTTCGTATAAAACGCCTTGTCTCCCACCCCGAAAAAGAGGCGGAAGCCGGCCTCCGTCAATGCCTGCTGGCGCTCGTCGTCGCAATTTTTTCCCAGCGTCCATTCGCCGTAGGGGTAGGCGTAAAGCTGCGTTTTTCCGACGAGGGGTTCCACCTCGTCTTTCCATTTTCGTACGTCGGAGCGCATCTTTTCCGCCGTATATCTGTTCATATGGCCATGTGCGTAGGAGTGGCAGCCGAAGCTCCAGCCCTTTGATTTTAAGGCTTTAACGACTTTTTCGGCGCGTCTGCATTCGGCCGTTCGGTCGGGGGAATCCCTTTGCGTGCGATAGCCGAGGATGCCGTCGAAGCCGGTCAGAAAAATGGTCCCGCGCGCGTTTTCGTAGGAGAAATCGGGGTGCTTTGCGATGAAATCCTCCAAAATGGGGACAAATTCGTTTCCGTGTATCTGCGGCATATGCGCCCGGGTATAAGCGGCTATGTCGCCCGTTTGCGTGACGACGAGCCTGTCCGCCATGCCTTTGCCGAGATTTTTGGTTGCGTATACGACGTCGTCGAAGGAGAGGACGAGCGGTTTTTTGTCCGCGGGGAAGGAAAAGGGGATTCGTTCGGCCGATTCGCCGTCCGCCCGGAAGGTTTTCCGGATGTCCGCAAGCGCGTATCCGCCTTCGTAAAGGAAGCCGAGGATGCGCCTGAACTCGTCGGGAGTCAGGCAGTCCTCGTCCAGGTGGCGTCCGTATTCGTTGTTTTCGGCAAAGGCCACCTCGGGGTGGGCGATCAGGCAGTGGGTGAAGAGGTGTTCCACCGTTTCTCCGCGTCCCACCGTCCTTATCGCGGCGCTTTCTTCCGCGGCCGGGAACGCTTTTGCGGCGCGGAAGGGCAGAAAGGAGGCAGAAAGGAGGATGCCGAGGCACAGAAACGTGAGTGTTTTGAAGAAGGAGCGCAGAAATCGGCGGAAATTTTTCATGTCTGCAGTATCCCTCAAAACGGCTTTTTTATGACCGGATTTGTCCGTTTCCGTCCCATTGTTCGAAGAAAGTGGCTCCGGCGTTTGACTTTTTCCGAAATTTGCGGTATAATATCCATAATATGCCGAAATTGCCCGCGGCTTTCCGTAAAATTTCCCGAAAGGCCGGGAGCGGGCGTTTCGTCGAATCCATGCCCGGGAGGTGAAATATGTCAGTGCAGAAAAAATCAAACGAAAATCCGGAATTCATCGTTTCCGACACGGGAAACAAGTATTCGAGGATCACGCCATACATACGCAAAATGGCGGAGCTTTCCGATCGCAACAACGGGATCCGTTCCGAGATGTATACGGAAAACAAAGTCAACCGCGGCCTGCGCGATCTCAACGGCAAGGGCGTCGTCACGGGTTTGACCGAGATTTCCTCCATAACGGCGAAAAAAATTCTGCCGGACGGAAGTGAAGTCCCCTGCGAGGGGGAACTCCGCTATCGCGGCATCGACGTGCGGGATCTCGTGCACGGTTTTCTCGCGGATGGTCGGCTCGGTTTTGAAGAGACGGTTTACCTTCTCCTGTTTTCCGAACTTCCCGACGCCGCCCGGCTCGCAAAATTCCGCGAAACGCTCTGCGGATATCGCACGCTGCCCACGTCCTTTGTGCGGGACATGATTCTGAAAGCGCCGGGCAAGGACATGATGAACGTTCTTTCCCGCAGCGTGCTGGCGCTGTACGCCTACGACGACAATCCCGACGACATTTCCGTGCCCAACGTCCTGAGGCAGTGTCTGCAGCTGATTGCGATGTTCCCCATGCTGTCCGTGTACAGCTATCAGTCCTTTCAGCATTATCATCGCGGCAAGAGTCTGTTTATCCATCTGCCCAAACCGGGCGTTTCGACGGCGGAATGCCTTTTGCAGATCCTCCGCGAAAACGGGGAGTATTCCGCTTTGGAGGCGAAAATTCTCGACCTTGCGCTCGTGCTTCACGCCGAGCACGGCGGGGGGAACAATTCCACCTTTACCGTGCACGTCGTGACGTCTTCGGGCACGGATACCTATTCCACGGTGGCCGCGGCGCTCGGTTCGCTGAAGGGCCCCCGCCACGGCGGCGCGAACGTCAAGGTGGTGCGGATGTTCGACGATATGATGCAGAACATCGACGTCGAGGACGAGGGACAAATCAAGGATTATCTCGTCCGTCTGCTCGACGGAAAGGCTTTCGACGGCAAGGGGCTGATTTACGGAATGGGGCACGCGGTCTATTCCGTCTCCGATCCGCGCGCGGACATTCTCATGAAGTGCGCGGGGGATCTCTCGGTGGAAAAGGGCTTTGAAAGGGAATATGCGCTCTATGAGAGGGTGGCCCGGCTCGCGCCCGAAATCATCGCGGAGAAGCGGAAAATTTATAAAGGAGTCAGCCCCAACGTCGATTTTTATTCCGGGCTGGTGTACAGGATGCTCGAGCTTCCGTACGAGCTGTTTACGCCCATCTTTGCGGTGGCCAGAATTGCGGGCTGGAGCGCCCATCGCATCGAGGAGATCCAGAATGCGGGCAAAATCATCCGCCCGGCCTATGTGAACGTGAAGAAGCCGAAGGAGTATGTTCCTCTCGCCGAGAGGAAATAATCCGCTTGCGGGAGGGGCGCCATGGAAAAAACGCAAAAGAGAAAGTATCTGTTTCGCTTTCTGAAATTCTGCGCGCTTGCGGCGGCCTCGGCCGTCGTGCTTCTGCTCGGAAAAATTCCCGTTCTCGCCGAATATCTGTTTGCGCGCGGGATTACCCGCGGCGCGAGCTGGCTGCTCGGCCGCGTCACCAATTATATTCCCGTTTCCTTTTACGAATGGACGGCGGTGCTTCTGATTGCCGGCGGCGTCGCGCTCGTCGTCTTTCTGATCCTTTCCCTCTGCCGCAGGCGCTTTGCCCGCGCGGGGCTGTGCCTGTATCGGCTTTCGATTGCGGCGCTGTGTGTCCTGCTGGCGTTCGGCGTTCTGTATGCGCCGCTTTACGAGAGGGAATCCGCTTCCGAGGCGCTGGGGCTCACCGAAACGGAGGTCACGGAAGAAAAGCTTTTTGCCGCCGCGGAATACTATGTCGAACGGCTGAACGAAGCGTCTGCGTCTCTCGGACGGGACGGGGACGGCAACGTGATTGTACCGCATTCCTTTTCCGAACTGGCCGACCTCATCAATGCGGAGTTCAAAAAATACGATTCGGGATATTTCGCGGGGTACGAAGTCAGGCCCAAAGAGGTGGTGCTTTCCGTGCCGATGAGCTATCTCGGCATCACGGGCATCTATTTTCCCTTCTATGCCGAGGCGAACGTCAACGTGAATATTCCTTCGTATGAACTCGCCAACACGATGGCGCACGAAATGGCGCACGCAAAGGGGATATCCAGGGAAAACGAAGCCAATGTCGTCTCTTACGTCCTGTGCATTCGTTCGGAGGACGCCTACCTCAATTACAGCGGCCTCATGCGGGCGGTCTCCAATCTGCTCGGTTCGCTGGATTCGGAGGCGGCGGGAGAGATTCGAGGGCGCCTCGCGCCCGAAATATTGCGGGAGTATGCCAACGCAAACGAGCATTACGCCAAATATGAGGGGCCCATCGATCGCCTTTCCGCCTTTTTCAACGATCTGTTCCTGAAAGCCAACGGCGTCCCGGGCGGAACGCGCAGCTACGGAGAGACGACGCGGAGCCTCGTGGCCCTGTACGAGTCGCTCGGGGAGGGAAACGAGTCATGAAGGTATTCATCGTGGGAGGAACGGGGCTGCTCGGGAGCGCGGCGGCAAAGGAACTCGTCGCGAGAGGGCACGAGGTGGTCTCGCTTTCTCTGCCGCCCTTGCCGGAAGGCGCGGTTTTTCCGCCGCAGATGAAAATCGAATACGGCAATTATCTCGAGCTGTCCGACGAGGATTTTCGGGCGTATTTTCGCGGCTGCGACGCGTTTGTGTTTGCCGCGGGAGTGGACGAACGGGTGGAGGCGGCGCCTCCCGTTTACGAGCTGTACCGGAAATACAACATCGCGCCGACGGAGAGGCTTCTGCGGCTCGCGAAGGAATGCGGCGTGAAGCGGGCGGCGATCTGCGGCTCCTATTTTGCTTATTTTGCCGGGCTCCGCCCCGAATGGGCGCTGGACAGAGATCATCCCTATATCCGCAGCAGGACGGAGCAGGAGAAACTCGCGCTCTCCTTTGCCGACGAAAATTTTTCCGTCGCGGTGTTGGAGCTCCCGTATATTTTCGGCGCGCAGTCGGGCCGAAAACCCGTATGGGTCTTTCTCGTGGAAATGCTCCGCAAAATGAAACCTGTCACCTTCTGGTGCCGGGGCGGGACGGCCATGATCACCGTGCGGCAGGCGGGACAGGCGATTGCGGGGGCATTGGAACGCAATCGCGGAGGGCAGTGCTATCCGCTCGGGTATTACAACATGACCTGGCGGGAAATGCTGAAAATTTTTCACGAATATATGGGGCGTCCCCGGAAAAAGATCGTCACGGTCCCCGATTGGATGTTTGCGGTTGCGGTGCGTTTCATGAAGAAGCGGCAGCAAAAAAGGGGGATCGAAGGCGGCCTCGATTTGCCCAAATTCGTGAAGCTGCAATGCAGCGAACAATTTATAGACAAGGCCCTCGGATGCGTTCCGCTCGGCGTGGAAGCGGACGATATCTGCGGCGCCATCGGGGAATCCGTTCGCCTGTCGGCGGATATTCTCGATAGAAAAACCGGAAAAATTCTGGAAATGAAGGGGAATTGATTTTTCCGGAAACATATAACTATGCCACACATAATTATTATGTGTGGCATAGTTGTTGATGGGGGAAGGCAATCTTTTTTTTGCGGGGAATGTATTGACTTGTTTTGTCGCGGCATACTGTATGTGTATCTTTCCGATACGATACACTTGCAAGGAGGCGGGTAACAATGAAAAGAATCAGAGTGGTACAGTACGGTTGCGGCAAGATGTCCAAATACATTTTGCGCTATCTGCACGAGAAGGGCGCGGAAATCGTCGGAGCGATCGACATCAATCCCGAAATTCTGGGAACGGACGTGGGGGATTTTGCGGAGCTCGGAGTCAAGACGGGGGTGCGCATTTCCGACGACGCCGACCGGGTGCTCGACGAATGCGACGCGGACGTCGCCGTCGTGACGCTGTTCAGTTTTCTGGGAGACATATACGAACAGGTGGAAAAATGTGTTCGCCGGGGCATAAACGTCATCACGACGTGCGAGGAGGCCATTTATCCGTGGACGACCGCGGCCAGATTGACGAACAGGCTGGACGCGCTCGCAAAGGAACACAATTGCACCGTGACGGGCAGCGGCATGCAGGATATTTTCTGGATCAATATGGTCGCGCTCGTGGCGGGAGGCTGTCACGACATCAAGAAAATCAAGGGGGCGTACAGCTATAACGTCGAGGACTACGGGCTTGCGCTCGCCAGGGCGCACGGCTGCGATCTGACGAAGGAGGAATTCGAGAAGGAGCTGGCGCATCCCGAGGAGGTGGTTCCTTCCTATGCCTGGAACGCCGCGGAGGCCATTTGCAATAAATTGGGACTGACGATAAAGTCGATAGAGCAGAAGAATGTTCCGTATATCATCGATAAGGACATTTACAGCGGAACGCTGGGCAAAAAGATCAAAGCGGGAAAATGTATCGGTATGTCGGCGGTCGTCACGATCGGGACGCAGCAGGGAATCGTCGTCGAGGAGGAGACGATCGGCAAGGTTTACGGGCCGGACGACGGGGACCTTTGCGATTGGAGGATAGAGGGGGAACCGAATACCGAATTTAAGGTCATCAAGCCGGCCACGGTGGAGCATACCTGCGCGACCATCGTCAATCGGATTCCGTCCCTTCTGAACGCGCCTGCCGGATACGTCACGGCGGACGAGCTGGAGGAAGTCCGCTATCTGACTTATCCGCTGCATTACGAAATGTAAAAATATCTGAAAAAAGGGAAAATTTTGCCCGCCGCACGGTTTGCGGCGGGCTTTTCCGGCTTTCGGGGGAAACGTTTACAGATATTTTTCCCAAAAGGGCTTCAGTTCCCTTTTGTTTTTATTCAGAAGATGGCAGTAGTAGGTCATTTCCGCGCTTTCGTCGAGAAGGGGAATGAGGGTCGCTCCCTCCGGGTTTCCGAAATATTTCACCGCCAGATCGGAACTGAAGGAGGGAAGGGCGGAAATTTTCGAAAGGGAAAGAAAATTGTCCCAGTTCTCCTGTACGATAAAATGGGTATCGGGCATGGCTTTGCGGACGATCGGCGCCCAATCGCCTATTTGCGAATATAACAAAAAGGAATAGCCCTCGATTTCCCGAAAGGTCACGCCTTCCTTTTTTGCGGCGAGAGGATGGGTATCGGGAACGTTCAGAAGCAGGTGTTCTTTTCCGAAGGGAAATCCGTAGCAATCGGGCAGACTGACGGGTTCCCGGGTGACGATGAGGGTCGCCGTGCCGTCCGCGAGATCGCCGACGAGCGATTCGGTGTTTTTTGTGCGTGAAGAGATGGTTTTATCGGGAAAAGCCGTCGAGAGCGCAGGCAGGATTTCCCACAGGGGCGCGGGTGCGCAGGAACCTACCGTAATGGTCCGGCGGCTTCGGTCAAAGGCGCGGAGCCGTTCGATGCTCGCGTTAAAATCGTCCGTCAGTTTCTCGGAGAGCTCCAGAAAGAACTTTCCGTTTTCATTCAGGGCGATTTTGCTTTTTTGCCTGTCGAAAAGCGGCACGCCCAATTCTTGTTCGAGCTGCCGCATGGAGCGGCTGAGTGCCGGCTGGGAAACAAAGAGCCGTTCCGCGGCGGCGGAAAGGGTTCCGCATTTTGCCACGGCGATAAATTGCCGTATGCGATTGAAATCCGTCATAAGCGCCTCCTTTGTTCTTTCGGGAATGATTATAGCATAAAAAAGCAAATCGGTCAAGCTATGCGTACAGGTTATACCGTATTGCAAAACAGGTATTTTACAAACGGCGAAAAATCGGGTATAATAACGTCAGAAACAAAAAGGAGATAAAGACTATGGAATACTTTGAACTCAACAACGGCGTCAGAATGCCCATGGAAGGGCTCGGGACCTTCCTTCTTTCCCCGAAAGATGCGGAGGAATCGGTGTACAATGCCCTGCGGGACGGCTACCGTCTGATAGACACCGCGAATGCGTATATGAACGAGCGCGGCGTCGGCAGGGGAATCAAAAGGAGCGGCGTGAAGCGCGAGGACATTTTCCTCGTCACCAAGCTGTGGCCGACCGAATACGAAAACGGCAAAAAGGCGATCGAAGATACGCTCGAAAGGCTGGGGACCGATTATATCGATTTGCTTATCCTGCATCAGCCCGTCGGCAACTATATCGCCGGCTACAAGGCGATGGAAGAAGCATATAAGGCGGGCAAGATCAAGGCGCTCGGACTTTCCAATTTCCTCGAGGAGCAGCTCCGGAAGGTGATCGACGAATGCGAAATTCTTCCCCAGATGGTGCAGGTGGAAGCGCATCCCTATTATCCGCAGGCCAAACTGAAAAAGTTTCTCGCAAAATATAAAATGGCATTGATGGCCTGGTATCCGCTGGGGCACGGCGATAAATCGCTGGTGCACGAAAAGGTGTTTTCCGAGCTTGCCGGGAAGTACGGGAAGTCCAATACGCAGATAATTCTCCGCTGGCATATTCAGGCGGGAAACGTCATTATCCCCGGCTCGAAAAATCCCGAGCATATCAGGAGCAATCTCGATATTTTCGATTTTGCGCTGACCGAAGCCGAAATGGAGAAGATCGCCGGACTCGACAAAAATACGCGCTATTACAATATGCCCCTGGAAGATGCGGCGAAAGCTTATCTTTCCATGAACCTCGATTTCAACGCGCAGGAATAATCGGATAAAAGCGATTCGGAGCGGTTTTCCGAGGCGTCTGTATCGAAAGCATCTTTTATGTCGGAGTCCCGGGGAAGAAAGAGGACAAATGGAAGGAGAATGCGGCATTCAAATGAATGCCGCATTCTGCATGTATGGGAGCAAATCGCCAAAACGGACGCGATTGGATTGACTTTATCTGTCGTTTACGCTAAAATAATATAGGCACGGTAAGAGGTTGAAAGGTACAGTAAAAGTGGCCTTTTCAAAATTTTTAGGGCCGCTTTGGGGCCATTCAGGGGCGCTTGCCAATATATTGTGCTAAAAGAAATTCCCGACCACAATATATTGTGGTCGGGAGCCTATGGCAGGAGAGGTGCGAAGCGCAAGGAGCGGAGCGACGGAACAGCGATCGTTGCGCAAAGCGCCGATCGCGTCAGACGCAACCTTGAACAAAGGAGTCGGAAAAGAAAAACCGACAATCCGCATGAAACGGATTGTCGGTTGGCAGGGGAGACGCGATTCGAACACGCAACCTACGGTTTTGGAGACCGCTACTCTACCGTTGAGCCACTCCCCTGTGTGAGCAAGTGCCATTATATAATAAAAAAACGCTTTTGTCAATTATTTTCGGCGGTATCGGGAGGGATTTTCCGAAATTTTTGCGAAAATTTTTTTTGTCCGCCGCATCGGGAACAAGATCATGAAAAAACGAGTTATCTTATATACGGACGGCGCCTGTTCGGGGAATCCCGGAATCGGCGGCTATGCGGGCATACTCATTTACGGGGACGCCCGGCGGGAATACAGCGGCGGGGAGCTTTCGACGACCAATAACCGCATGGAAGTGCAGGCGGTCATCGTCGGGCTCGAACGGCTGAAATATCCCTGTGCGGTGGATGTGTACAGCGATTCGGCGTATACGGTCAACGCCTTTGCCAACCGATGGATTTATGCCTGGAAAAGAAACGGCTGGAAGAAGGCGGACGGGAAAGCGGTGCAAAACGTCGACTTGTGGGAACGGTTGTATGCGCTGACCCAGACGCACGAGGTGACCTTTCATAAAGTGGCGGGGCATGCGGACGACGAATTGAACAATCGCTGCGACGAACTCGCCCGGGCCGCCATTTCCCTCCTTCGGGAATCTCTTTCGGGACAGGAAGGAGAAATCGGGGAGGCGTGACGCCGATTGTGTACGGATTTTCACATTGCGATTATATTTCCGTCAAACAAATGCTATAATATAATATCGGGCGGAAAATATTTCCGTTTTCGTGAGAGGGTTGACTGATGAGTGATAAAAAGCGAAGAGAAGAGAAGGCGGGCGGTTTCGGCAAAAGCGGAACGCCGATCAATATTCTCGTCGCGTTTCTTCTGACGGGAATCTGCATCGTCTTTGAAGTGCTGTGCCTGAAATATTTCAAAACGGGCTTTATCGCCCGTCATGTACATCTGCTTATTGCGATAGCGTGCGCGGTTACGATCGCCTATTGTCTGGTTGCCGTGCTTTGTACCGTCAAGGGAAAGGATACCGTCTATCGGATTCTTTTCAGCGGTTTTTTGCTCGCGCTGTTCTTTCTGGTGCTTCTGTTCGTTTTGCAGCGGACGGGATTCCTCGAGATTTTCCGCGACCCCGACCTGTACAGGGAATATCTCGAACGGGCGGGTATATGGATGCCGCTTTTATACATCGTTTTGCAGTATCTCCAAGTAGTGGTTTTGCCCATTCCGGGGTTTGTCAGCACCGTGGCGGGAGTCGCGCTTTTCGGTCCCACCAAGGCGATGCTGTGCAGTCTCGTGGGGATTCTTCTCGGTTCGCTCACCGCTTTTGTCATCGGCCGGAAAATCGGCTACAAGGCCGTCGCGTGGATCGTCGGGCAGGACGACCTCGACAAATGGCTGAAAAAGGTGAAAGGGAAGGATAATTTCATTCTGACGGTCATGTTTGTCCTGCCCCTTTTCCCCGACGACATTCTCTGTTTTATCGCCGGGCTGTCCTCGATGAGCTGGCAATATTTCGTCGTCATGACGGTGATCGCCCGTTCGATAGGCATTGCGGGGACCTGTTATTCCATCAATTTCATTCCCTTCAATACGTGGTGGGGAATTTTGATCTGGGCGGTGCTGATTGCCGCCATCATCGCGGCTTTTGTCCTTCTGTATAAACACATGGACGCCGTAAACGATTGGTTTAACAAAAAATTCCGCATCGGGCGCAGGAAAGGGACGGGCAGCGCAAAGCGCGGACGCCGCGACGAAACCCGGGAGCGCACGGGCGCCGAAGGGGAGGGCTCGGAAAAAAATTCCCGCACGAGCGGGGGATAAAATCGGGTTTATCGCAGATAAAACAATATAAAATCGACAAGGCGAATCGAAGGAGATTTCCGGAGCAGCCTTGTCGGTTTTTCATGTAAAAAAGTTGAAAAAACGCGAAAGAAATTTGGCAGTCAGGGGTTGACGTTTTCAAAGTTTTATAGTATAATGGTATTTGTAGAAATTTGGCAAAAAAATCAGACGACCGAGTTTTTTACACCGATATTTCTTGGAGGAAACATTATGGATAAAATTCAATTGCTGCAAGAAAGAAAGGCGAAAATCGAGGAAGCGGGCAAGGGGATACGCGGGCAGATAGCCGCGCTCGTCGATGCCGACAGTTTTGTGGAGCTTTCCGCGTTCAGCTTTTCCAGAAACGAGTTTTACGGGGAGGACGCCGCGGGCGAAGGGGTCGTGACCGGTTTCGCCACCGTGGACGGCTATCCCTTTTATCTCGTCGCACAGAATTTCAATGTCCTTTCCGGCGGCGTTTCCAAGGCGAATTGCGATAAGATCGTCAAGTGCTTGGATGCGGCGGAAAAGAACGCGACGCCCGTCATTTATCTTATGAGCACGCTCGGCGTGCAGGTCGGAGAGGGCGTGACCGTCCTCGAAGGGCTGGGCAAGCTTTTGAGGCGGAGTACGCAGCTGAAGGGCGTCGTTCCCCAGTATGCGGTGGTGAACGGGGAGGTTTACGGTTCTGCGGCGATGCTTGCCGCGATCGCGGATTTTTCCTTCTTTATCGAGAAAAAGAGCGTTCTCGCCGTCAACAGTCCGTTTGTGCTTTCCGCGAAGGCGGGAAAGAACCTGTCCAAGGAAGAAGTCGGCGGCGCCAAAGCGCTGAGCAATGCGGGAATGCCTTCGTTCGTCGTCGGGGATTTCTCCGAGATCCGCGGCAAAATTTCCGCGGTGAGCGAGCTTTTGAACATTTCCGTTTCGGATATGTCGGAGGACGCGCTCAACGCACCCGTTCCCGCGCTCAACGAAGCGGCGACGGCGGACAATCTCCTTTCCGCTTTTGAAAACGCGGTGGAAATCGGCGCGGGGTATGAAGGGGACGTAAAGACCGTTCTCGGCAGAATCGGCGGGATAGCCGTCGCGGCCGTCATCTTTGACGGCGGTGCGGAGGGCGTGGAGCTCACCGCGGGCAAACTCGCCAAAATCAAAGATTTTGCAGAACTTGCCTGCTGCTATCAGCTTCCTTTCGTCACCTTCCTGAACGTGGGCGGCATTCAGCCGACGATGGCGGCCAACGACAGCCGCGTCATGAAAGAAGCGGCGGAATATCTCGATATGCTCGATACCGTCGATACCGCGAAAATCGCCGTCGTCTACGGCAAGGCGGTCGGGCTGGGCTATTCGCTGTTCGCCGCGAAATCGGCGGGCTTCGATTATACCTGCGCCTTCGCCACCGCGCGCATCGCGCTTTTCGACAGCGCGCAGGGCGCCGTCGTGGAGCTCGGCAAGGGCAAGGAGAGCGGCGAGGTGCTTCAAAGAAAGTATGCCGAAGAAAATTCCGATCCCATCAACGCGGCCAAGGACGGCTATATCGACGCCGTCATCGAACCGCAGTACGTGAAACAGTACCTGACCGCATCGTTGCAGATGCTCGCTAGGTAACGGGAGGAAAAAATCATGTGGAATCTTTTGGCGGAAGCGTCCTCCCTCCCCGAGGGATATCAGGATCCCGGAATCGGAACGGTGGCATTGTACGCACTGCTGGGATTTATCGTCGTCTTTATCGGGATTGCTTTTCTGGTGTTTGTAATCTGGCTCATCGGTACGCTCGTGCATAAGCTGTCCGGGAAACCTATGGAAAAGGGTGCCGCGCCTGCGGCGGTAGACGCAAAACAAGCGGAAATATCTCCGGCGCCGGCGTATGCCGCCGGAGAAGAACCGTCGGAAGAGACGGTCGCGGTCATCACCGCCGCGATCATGGCGTATTACGCCAAGGAAAAACCGGGCTGCGGTTTTACGGTGAAAAGAATCAGGAAAATTTAAGGAGAAATCATCATGCGCAATTTT
>CALWAU010000003.1 GCA_944375795.1 uncultured Clostridia bacterium
GGATCGACAAATAAATCGGGTTGGTCGATCGCCGTCACGCTGTCGGAATAGGCGTGCCAGCTGACCCCTTCCATGGGATACAGCTTTCCGCACATCTCCGTCTGCTCTTCCCTGGTATCCGCATACGCGGCATTATAGTAATACCCGTTATAGCTGAACGGACGCAGCCCGGCGTCTCCCGAACCGATAAACCGATCGTACGGGTCGCATTCCCGAACGCAGGCAATAAATCGTTCGTAGAGCGCCGTCACGTCGTCAAGAAGCCCGAGCACCGTCGCGCTCACCGTGTAAATGATCGTATTGAGATAGCTGCGCCAAAGATTGTTATAAGAAAAGAGCAGCTCGTATCCCTCGAGCGAAAAATCGAGCGGCTTAAAGAGAAAACCCTCGTAAAGCGCCAGCCGGATAGGATCGGAGAAGGACGCCACGAGCACATGCCACATCGGCAGCACGCAGATGACGGCAAAACCCGCCGTCAGGATATACGCGGCAACCTTTGCGGCGATATCGGACGCACTTTTTCTGATGACAGACATATCGCCCCTCCTAAAACAAATTGTTCCCGCCGAACTTTCGGGAAATCCCGTTGCAGACGAGCAGCAGCACGAAGCCGACGACGGAATTGAACAAACTGATGGCGGTGGTATAGCTGATCCGCCCCGACTCAATGCCGATGCGGTACACGTACGTCGAAAGGATATCCCCCACCTCCTGGGTCGGAAGGGAATACAGGAGATGGATCTTTTCAAAATTATAATTGAGGATCGCCGCCACTTTGAGGAGCAGGAATATCATGATGGTGGACATGATGGAAGGCAGCGTGATTTTGAAGAGCCGTGCCGCCCTGCCCGCGCCGTCGATATCGGCCGCCTCGTAAAGAGTGACATCGATGGAGCACAACGCCGCAATGTAAATGATACTTCCGTACCCCGTCCCCTGCCAGATATTGGAAACGATGATGATCCAGCGGAAAAACCGGGTATCCCCCAAAATGCCGGCGCCGTCGCTCACGATCCCGAGCTTCTGAAAAAACACCCCGAAAATGCCGCTCGAAGAAGTAAAATCGCGGATGATACCGCAGACGACGACCATGGAAATAAAGTAGGGCATATATACCATCGTCTGCGTCACGCGGCGATACTTTTTGTTTTGAATGGACTGCATCAAAAGCGCCAGAATAATGGGCGCGGGAAATACGAAAACCAGGTCCATCAGGCTGAATATCAGCGTATTGCGCAGAAGTCTGCCAAAATAGGGATCGCCGAAAAATGTCCGGAAATGGAAGAAGATATCCGTCTGACCCTGCAGGTTTTCCGCCCAGGGACTTCCGAAAATTCCCTGCGTCGGCTTGTAATCCTTGAACGCGGCAATCAGCCCCACCATCGGAAAATAGGAAAAAATAACGAAAAAGGCGACGACGGGCAAAATCATGAGATAGAGCGCGTAATTGCGTTTCCCTTCCCTTTTGAGCCGTTCGCCGAACTTTTTCCCGCGGTGCGGGGACGGAGCAACCGCTCCGTCCGTCGCGAGAACTTTATTTTCAGTCATAAGCTGCCCCCTGTAAGGGTTTACCTTTCGAGATAACGCCCGTAAGCCGCCTGATAGACGGACACGAGGTCGTCCACGTGATAGGTCGATTTCATCTGCGCAACAAACTGATCGAAAGTCATGGTGGTGTTGCCGATGATGTAATTTACGGTATATTCGTCCTTGTAGGTCGAAGCGTTGAGTTCGTAAAGCTCGGAAACCCTGCCTTCGCTCTCCGTCAGCGATACCGAAGGAAGCACGTAGGAATTGTCGCAATTCCATACCACCTCCATCGCGTTGCGCTCCTCATCGGTAACCACCTGCAATTCTCTCGTCCAATCGTACTTGAAGATGAAATTCAGGGAACAATAGGTATTGATGGCGTCGGAGAAGCTGATATCGGGGTTGCTCGTGATTTTCTCCGTAAACACCGGCTCGCCGTCCACCATATTATAAGTATCCCCTTCAGTGCCGTAATTCATCAGCATCATTCCCTCGTCCGTGAAGAGATAATTGAACCATTCCATGATCGCCTTGACTTTCTCCTCGCTCTTCACCTTGCTGGTGATGACGCAATAGACGGAAGATTTCTCGGTGTAGCGGATGTGCAGCTCGTCATCGGCCGACTGCTTGGGCGCGGAGACGGGACGAAGGTTGTACTGCGGCCTGCCCATGGCGGTATACACCTGCGCGAGCGCCGACATGATGTCCTCATAAGTATGGATATAGGTATAAATCATCGGGAATGCCGCATACTGCGCGGGCGCATAGGTATCGGTATAATTGTCCATCGCCGCGGACGTCGGCTGCTGGGAATCGGCCCCTTCGTTGTTGGTATAGAAATTCTGGTCGATCAGCCCTTTGGAATACCAATCCTTCATCTTTTCCAGATACAGCTGATATTCCGGCTGAATGGCGCCGTACGCCACTTCCGTGCCCCCTTTGAGATAGAGGCCGCCGGAGACGTCGAAGCCCGCGTTCAGCGTGCCCACCATATCCGTGCCCGTATAATACAGGAACAAGGGCGCTTTCTCGCCGTTGAGATTCGTCTTGACGTAGGTGAGATAATTTTCCCAATCGTCGTAAGTGACGAGATCGACGAGCTCCCCGTCCTTTTCGATGATACCCGTCGCCTCCTCGTAAATCCGCAGCCAATCCTCGCGGACGACAAAGCCGTACCAGGGGCCCTGCTCGGAAATGGGTACATTATAGATGCCGACGCGGTTGCTCTCGTCCGTCTTGGTGAACTTCTGCACGCTCTCGTAGCTCGCATCGATCGCTTCGAGGTAGTCGGGCATACATTCCTCCATGTACGGCGTCAGATCCCAAAGCGCGCCGTCGGACACGCCCTTTTCCTGACCGCCGGGGTAGCTCGCGCCCACCTGCGCGTCGCTGAGCATCATCACGTCGTATTCCTCGTAGTCGCCCGTCCACATCTGCTGGATGTCGTTATACACGCCGTGCACATACGTGACCTTCATGCCCGTGCGCTTTTCGAGTTCCTGATAGACGGGAAGCTGGTTATAGCTCGTATACCCGTCGGGAACTTCACAGGGGACGAAAATCGTAAAGGAATTGAGATCCTCGTCCTCATTTCCGCCGCAGCCTGCCGCCGTGGCAGCAAAACCGAGTGCCAGAACCGCGCAGAGCGCTACGCTGAAAAACCTTTTTTTCATCTGCTTTTCCTCCAAAGAAATTTTTTATTTTTCACCCGATGCCGAGTTAAGGGAATCGATAATCCCTTCCATCTGCGCACGGGTAATCTTCATCATGGAAATAATGCCGCGCAGGGGCACGCCGGACACCAGGCGGATCAGCGTCTCTTTTTCGGGCGCGATCCCCATCACCGAGCCGTTCCCCGAGGCGCTCTTTTTGATGAGCGAATCTATCCGCGCCTCCACAAACCATCGCGTCGCGGGATTTTCGTACAGCTCGCCCAGCGTCGTATCCATCGTAATTTTTACTTTCACGGGCTTTTCCGGAGCTTCCGCAAAAGAGGTCACGCGCAGGTCGCGGGAGGAGGAGCCGACGGATATCTCGTATTTCCCGCCCGGAATCCGCCAATCGGAAACGGCTTCGTCGTAGAAGGCAAAAGCGCGGCTGCCCAACGAAAATGCCACTTCCCTTTCTTCGCCGGGCAGAAGGAATATCTTTTCAAAGCCCTTGAGCTCCCGCACGGGGAAATCGTTTCTGCCCGTGCGATTGCCCACATACAGCTGCACGACCTCTTTCCCCGTCCTTTTCCCGACGTTCTTCACCCTGACCCGCACGGTCATATCTTCGCCCGGAACCCCTTCCGTTTTCAGGCCGGAATATTCAAATTTCGTATAGCTGAGACCGTGCCCGAAGGGAAAACGCACGGGCATCTCTTTCTTGTCGTAATAGCGATAGCCCACATAAATGCCTTCGGCATAGCGGCAATGCCTGTTTTTGCCGGGGAAATTCAGCCAGGACGGCGTATCGCTGAGCCTGAGGGGAAAGCTTTCGGGCAGCTTTCCGGAAGGATTGACCTTCCCGAACAGCACATCCGCCGTCGCCTCTCCGATGCCCTCTCCGCCAAGGTATCCCTCGACGATCGCCGGCACTTCGTCCGCCCACGGCATTTCCACGGGAGAGCCGTTATACAGCACGACGACGGTATGCGGCTGCACCTTCGCCACTTCGGACACGAGAAGGTTATGGCTGTCCGGCAGACGCATATGCGTTCTGTCGTATCCCTCCGATTCAAACGAATCGGGCAGACCGACAAACAGCACCGCAACTTCCGATTCCGCCGCCAGCTTTACGGCCTCGCGCAAAAGCGATTCGTCCTCTTCGGAACCCTTTAACGAATAGCCGCGGGCATAGGTGACTTTCCCGTACTCTGCCGCCGCTTTCAGCGCCGAAGTGCATCCCGTCGTATGGATGTGGGAGCTTCCCCCGCCCTGATAACGGGGCTTTTCCGCAAATTCGCCGATAAACGCGATCTTCTTTCCGCCGGAAAGCGGGAGCATATCCCCGTCGTTTTTCAGCAATACGACGCACTCCCGGGCGATTTCGACCGCCTTGCGATGTCCCGCGGCGATATCCATTCCGGGCGCATTGTTTTCGTCCGCACGGCACTTCTCTTCGACGCGCAAAATCCTTTCCACCGCCCTGTCCAGCACCGCTTCGTTCAAAGCCCCCGACCGCACGGCTTCGACGATCTGCCTGTCCGTGCTGCCGTCGCCGCCGGGCATTTCCAGTTCCAGTCCCGCTTCCAGACCCTTTACGCGGTCCACCACGGCGCCCCAGTCGCTCATCACGAATCCGTCAAAGCCCCATTCGCCGCGCAGAATATCCGTCAAAAGGCGTTTGTTCTGCGAAGAGTATTCCCCGTTGATGCGATTGTAGGAGCACATCATCGTATACGGCTTTGCCTCTTTTACCACCGTCTCGAAGCCGGAAAGGTAAATTTCGCGGAACGCACGCTCGTCCACGTCGGCGGAAACGACCATTCTGTCCGTTTCCTGATTGTTCGCGGCAAAATGTTTTACGCTGACCCCCACGCCTTTGCTCTGAACGCCTTTGACGTAATCCTTGGCGAGCTCTCCGCTCAGATAGGGATCTTCGGAAAAATATTCAAAATTGCGGCCGCAAAGGGGCGTGCGCTTGATATTCATGGCAGGGCCGAGAAGAACGGAAACCCCTTCCGCAAGGCACTCCTCTCCCAAAGTCTCCCCCAGGCTGTACAGTAAAGCCCTGTCGAAAGAGGCCGCCGTCGCACAGGCGGCGGGAAAACATACCGCTTCAATGCTGCCGTTGATTCCGAGGTTATCGCTTTCCGCGCGCTGCGTCCGCAATCCGTGCGGGCCGTCCGACACCATTATGGCGCCTATTCCCAGACGCTCGCACGCTTTCAGATGCCATACATCGGCGCCTGAGCAAAGCCCCGCCTTTTCCTCCAACGTCATTGCTTTGACCTGTTCTTCCGGTTTTTTGATTGCCATAAACTCTCTCCACGTTTTTTGGTTGCCTTTATTATACCTTGCAAATCCCCTTCTTTATATCATTTTTTCTCCTTTTGTGGTAATTTTTCTCCTTATTTTCCTCGTATCCGTTAAATTTTTGCTGTATTTGCTATGGCTGTACGAAAGATATTTCCGAGCATTTATTTGAAACGACCGTTTCCCCAATAGACGCAACAAACGAGCTGAATCCCCGCCGAGTTTATCGCAAATCAATTTGTTGAAGCTATCCGTTTTCCGTTTTTTCATGTCATCTATGATATAGTGTCCATAAAAATATGTGACAGTCTTGAACAAGTCGGCGGCTTCGCTGACGGGGCGGCTGACGCCGCCCCGTCACCCTCGGCGCTCCGCGCCTTCGGGCGCCGAGACAAGCACACGCCCTTCCACCGCCTCACTCCACAAACTGCCTCCCCCCGACAAAACGCGGCGCGGGCGCGCGGGAGCCGCCGCTGAACCGCTTTGCGCCTCCCCGCGCTTCCGCCCGCTTTTTCGTTTCGGACACCCATGGCTTTGATTATCGAAAATCTTTGCAGGGCATGTACGCGTTTAATTTTTTATTCTCCGCAAGTTATTTTTGGGAAACAGTCGCGGCTGAGACGCGAAGCCTGCGCAAACGGCGCAGGGAGCGTACAAAATCCGTACGTGACCAAGCCGTGCGCAAAGGCGACAATGTATCAGCCGATGAATGTTTTCCAAATTTCTCCCGAAATTGTGCCGTATTCCGTCAGTACATCGTAGCATAGTTTCTCGCGGAAGTAAACGGT
>CALWAU010000004.1 GCA_944375795.1 uncultured Clostridia bacterium
CCGATTTCCGCAAGCTCCTCCATATATTTCACAAGCGCCTGCACCGATTTTTTCCGTCCCATCGCCTTGGACACGGCCACGAGGTGCCCTTCATCGTCCACGTGCAGGACGGGCTTGATGTTGAGGAGGGAGCCGACGACGGCCGTCGCCGCGGACACCCGCCCGCCCCGTTTGAGGTGAAAGAGGTTTTCCACCGTGAAGTAGTGGCAGATGTTCAGTTTCAGCCCCTCGGCGTACTCGGCGGTCTCTTTCAGCCCCGCGCCCGAATCGGCCTTCTTTACGACGTAATCGACAAACAGCCCCTGACCCAGGGAAGCGCAGAGGGAATCCACCACCACGATTTCGCGCTGCGGATATTTTTCTTTCAGTTCCCTGGCGGCGACGCGGTAGCTGCCCTCCGTCCCGGAAAGCCCCGAGGAGAAGGCGAGCACAAGCACGTCCCTGCCCTGTTCGAGAAATTTCTCGAAATGCGGTTTCGCGACCTCCGCCGTTACCTGATAGGTCGTCGGCATCGCGCCCGAGCGCAGAATATCGTAAAACTCCTTGGCGCCGATACGCTTTCCGTCCTCGCCCTCGTAATTGACGCCGTTCATCTGAAATCCGAGGCGGATACATTCCACGTCGTGTTCCGCGTAATACTCCTCGGGCAAATCGCTCGCCGAATCGGTGACGATTGCAAACAATCTTTTATCCATGTCGTGTTCCTCCTTTTTCCCGCAGCGGGCGCGGGACAATATTTTTCGTTTGTCATTATACACCAAATGCCGCCGCCCGTCAACCTTTTCCGCCCCTCCGCGTACAAAAAATGCCCTTTCGTCACCTCCCCCTGCCTTTTCGGCCCGCTTTTCGCCCGCTTTCGGCCCTTGCGGGGCGCTCATTTCAGCACGTTGAATTTTTTCACGCGGTCCGCCTCAAAGGAAACGTCTATTTTATACACGCCCCGTTCGCAGGTAATCTGCATCTGCGGCAGTCCGTTCAGCTCGAAATATTCCTCGAATACCCTCGCGAAATCCTGTAAAACCAGCGCCTTGCAGCCGTCGCTCATCACCGATTTGTCCGATTGTATCACGTTGTTTGTGCGCGCAAAATTGTCCCTTATTTTCCTCATGCCTCCTCCCCGGGCCCTCAAAGCCCTTTTCTCAAAGCCCCTTCCGCAGCAGTCTGCGGATATTTCCGAATACGCCCGTATACTTTCGGGTCACGTCGTACATCCGGCACTTGTCCGACAGGAGATTGGACGCAAGCAGCCGGAACGCCCGCGTCTTGTCCGACATATTGTGCAAAAATACGTCGTCCTCCTCGGGCAAAATCCCCAGCACGGGCGTTTTGAGGATCTCCTCTATCTCCTGCGGGGAAAGAATCTCCCCCGAAAGCAGCATATCCCCCCGCACCATGTTGATGACGACCCAAACGGATTTTGGCTCGTAGCTTTTCAGAACGGTAATCACCTTATCGGCGTCCCTGAGCGCGGAGATGTGCGGCGTGGTGACGACGATCGCCTCGTCGGCGGTGGCCACGGCGCGATGAAAACCCTCGTCGATTCCGGCGGGGCAATCGATGAGGATAAAATCGAACTGCGGGGACAGCGAATCGAGCACCAGCCTCACGGCCTGAGGGGAAATATACCGTTCGGGCGCGGAATGGTTGCTGGCGAGTATGTAGAGATTTCCGAAATCGGGATGCCGGATAAGCGCCTGTTTGGCGCGGCACCTGCCCTCGATGACGTCCACGATATCGTACACGACGAGATTTTCCACCCCGGTGACCACGTCCATATTGTTCAGCCCGAAATCGGTGTCGCAGAGAATGACCCTCTCCCCGCGCCTGGAAAGCTGTGCGCCGAGGTTGGCGGCAACGGTGGTTTTCCCCACGCCGCCCTTTCCCGACGTAACGACGATTTTCCTTGCCATACGTACTTCACCCTGCCTTTTTCCGCCTGATTTTTTCTGCAAGGAAAATCATACCACAAAACGCGCCTCTTATTTTGTCTGTTTTGCGCGCATTTTGCCGTATTTTGCCGCATGCGGCTGCCCGCACCCGTCCGCGCACAGCCCCTCACGGCGCAAAAACCCGTTTCCGGACAATTCCGGAAACGGATTTTCTTTGGCGGCAAAAAACGGACGTCCGCCCCCGTCACTTATTTCTCTTGTACAGTTCCGAGCATACTTCGGACAGCTTCACGCCCTTTTCCGCCAACAAAACCATCATGTGGTAGAGGAAGTCCGCCGCCTCGCCGACGACCTCGCCCTTGTCCTCGTTCTTGGACGCAATGACCAGCTCCACCGCTTCTTCGCCCGCCTTTTTGGCGATTTTGTCGATGCCCCGCGCGAAGAGAAAGCTGGTATACGACCCTTCTTCGGGGTTCTTTTTCCGGTCCTCGACGATGCGCTGCAACTTTCCGAACATCTCCGCGCCGATTTCGTTTTCGCCGCCCTTGATCTGCTGGGAAAAACAGCTGTATGTGCCCGTATGGCAGGCCGCGCCCCTCTGGCGGACCTTTAAGAGAATGCAATCCTTATCGCAATCGAGATAGGCCGTCACCACCTTTTGGGTGTGGCCGCTCGTCTCGCCCTTTTTCCAGAGCGTCTGGCGGGAACGGCTGTAATAATGCGCGTAGCCCGTCTCCATCGTCTTTTCCACCGCCTCACGGTTCATGAACGCCTGCATCAGCACTTCGCCGCTCTCGTAATCCTGCGCGATCGCCACGATGAGCCCTTTTTCGTCAAATTTGAGCTCGTCCGCGTTCAGCTGCACTTTTTTCGTTTTCGTCTCAACCATGGTTACCTCCTCTGACGGGTATTCCCCGTTCCGACAAATAGTTTTTCAAATCTTTTATGCGAAGCTCCCCGAAATGGAAGAGGGATGCCGCCAGCGCCGCGTCCGCTTTCCCCTCCGTGAGAACGTCGTAAAAATGCTCCTTTGTGCCCGCGCCGCCCGAGGCGATGACGGGTACGTTCACGAGCTCGGACACCGCGCGCGTGAGCGGCACATCGTACCCCGCCTTGGTGCCGTCCGCGTCCATGCTGGTGAGCAGAATTTCCCCCGCCCCCAGCCGCACCGCACGGGAAATCCATTCGAGGACGTCCAGCCCCGTATCGATCCTGCCGCCGTGTTTGAACACGTTCCAGCCCCCGCCCGCGCGGCGTTTGGCGTCCACCGCAAGCACCACGCACTGGCTGCCGAATTTCATCGCCGCATCCGAAATCAGCCGGGGATTGTCGATCGCCGCGGAATTGACGGAAATTTTATCCGCCCCGCAGGCGAGCAGCGCGGAAAAATCCTCCACCGAGGCGATGCCGCCCCCCACCGTCAACGGGATAAAGACCTGTTCGCTCGCGCGGGAAATGACGTCCAGCTTGGTCTTTCGCCCGTCCGCGCTCGCGGTGATGTCGAGAAAGACGATCTCGTCCGCGCCCGCGGCGTTATAGGTCTTGGCCGCCTCCACGGGGTCGCCCGCGTCCCGCAGAGACACGAAATTGACCCCCTTTACCACCCGCCCGTCCTTCAGATCCAGGCAGGGAATAATCCGTTTGCACAGCATTTCCTTTTCCTCGCTGTCTATTCTCCGCCGAAGCGGGCCAAAGCCTCTTTCAGGTCGATTTTCCCCTCGTAGAGGGAACGGCCGAGAACGGCGCCGTAAATGCCCTTCCGCGCCAGTGCTTCCAGATCCGCCATCGAGGAAATGCCGCCCGAGGCGATGACGGAAAGGCCGGTTTTTTCCGCCATTTCCGAAGTCGCCTCCACCGCGGGGCCGGTGAGCGCGCCATCCCGCGAAACGTCGGTAAACACGCAGAAGCGCACCCCCATGGCTTTGGCGCGCACGCCGAAAGATACGCCCGTCTCGGTGCTCTCCTCCGTCCAGCCGCGGACGGAAAGCAATCCGTTTTTACAGTCGATGCCCGCGACGATGCGTTCCCCGTACCTGCGTACGGCCGCCTCAAACAGCGCCGGATCGGTATACGCCACCGTGCCCAGCACCACCCTTTCCGCGCCCGCGTTCAGGCGGCGCTCTATCGCCTCCATCGTGCGCAGGCCGCCGCCGCTCTGTACCCTGACGCCGAGCGATGCGATCTTTTCTATCTCCCCGTCGATGACGCTCTCCCCGCCGAAGGCGCCCGAGAGGTCGACGACGTGCAGAAAATCCGCGCCCGCGTCCCGCCACAGCCTGGCGCGGTCGAGCGGCAGCCCGTAATCGGTGACCAGCTCCCGTTTGCCGTACAGCAGCCGCACCGCGCGGCCGTTCAGAATGTCGATTGCGGGGAAAAGTTTCATGCGTGCGATGATGCCTCCTCGGAAATAAATTTTTTTGC
>CALWAU010000005.1 GCA_944375795.1 uncultured Clostridia bacterium
AAGTGTCGCGAGGGTCGGTGTCCGTCACCAGCACCACTTTGTCGTTATAATCGTACACGTAATCGACGTTGCCGATCTGCGTTCCGCCCGTGCCGTCTCTGCCCGCGGAAGCCACGCCGTCCGCCGAAAAATAGACGATCTGCATGGCGCTGTTGGTGGCGCCCATGATATATACGCCCGTCTCGTTTACGGTAAACTCGTAGGCGAGCAGATAGACGTCCCCCTGCAAATAGGTGCGGTATGTTTCCGCCTCGCCGTCGCCGTCCGTATCGATGTTGACGACAATGTATTCCTCGGGGTGTGTATACGGATACCCCTCCGCCATTTTCGGCTGCGAGCGGGGCAGCTCCACTTTGATGACCGCGTCGTCAATGTTAAAGCCGTTCCAAGAAATCAAGCCAAGGATATTGTCCTCTTCTCCTCTCGCCCTGCCTTTCCAGACGCCGAAATAATAGTCCTCGTTTTCATAATGGCCCGAATCGCTTTCCGTCGTCCCCAACGTTCCGTGGTCCAAACCGAGCGAATCGGGACTGCTTCCCGTGGGCAGCGCCACGATAAAGCGGATTTTTGCGCCTCCCTCCGGCACGCTGTTTATCTTAAAGGCGATACAGCCCGTGGGTATTTTCGTCGTCGTCCCGTCGCTGCCGATGGGCGCCTCCACCATCGCGTTGTTGCCCGTACCGAATTCCAGGCCGAAAATATCCAAAGCCAACGCCCAATCGATGCCTTCCGCCAGGGAAAACATTTTGCTCACTTGCGTGATCGGCTGCCCCGTGGCGTCATTCCAATTCAGCTCGCTCAGCGACATTAAATTGTAAGAGGGCGTTTCCGTCTTTCGGTCGTCCGTCCAATCCTCTGCGTCCACCGCGTCATCATTCGGATTCGGATTTTCGATAAGTTCTGCGGTCGGCCAGAGCACAAATTTGTCCGCCGTCAACTGTTCCTCTTCTCCTTCGTTGTTTACTTTAGAAATAATCGGATCGTAAGGGACATAGCCCTGCGGCGCGTCCGCCCCCGACAAAGGCGTCGCCCCTTTTGTCACCTCAAAAATATATAACTGCGCGGCATTATCCGAATTTGAAGAAATATCAAAACCACTTACCGAAGCGGTAATATATCGACGTTCCGAAACCGTCCCCCATAATCTCGTCCAATCGCAACGAAGTCTCCACGTTCCCGCATTCTGACCATATTCAAGACTAAAATCGTCATAGTCTGGATTTGAAGCAACATCAATGCTATAGCCAAAAATCCCACCCAAAACTTGAGAAATTCCCAATCTATTTTGGGTAACCTGATGCGTAATTGTATATGTATTACCGCTTGCGGAAAAAGAGACCATGTATCCGTTTATTTCGTTTCGGGAAAGCGCATTGGGATATGTATAGCGATAGCCGCCGTTTTCCAATGCCGTACGGGTTCCCGACAGAGTGGCGGCGGGCACCGAATCACCTTCCTGCCCCAAATTCATAAAATACAGCACTCCCCCGCTTTCCCAGGCAATTGCATAATCTTTGTCCGAAGAAAACGAAGTGTTTGTCACGGGGGTCAACTCGGTATAATATGCAAAGCGGTTGGCAAGCTGCCCCACATCCCAGGCGGCGTTGTCATCTTCGCCGAGCACAAAAGTGGGCACGGTGGAATTGCCTTCCTCCTCCGGCCAAATGTCCGTAAACCTATCCTGCGTCGGATTGTTGGAAAGGGCCATGGTAAACACGCCGTCGGTAAAATAGTAGCGCCCGGTATGATTTTCCCACCACAAAATATCCTGTACCCATTCCACGCAGAGATTGTTTCCTTCCGCGTCCATCGCCGAATATATGTGAAAATCCGAATCGGTATTCTGCACAATTCCGCCGTTTACGAGAGAATAGCAATAAGTATTATACAATTCCTCGGCCAAAATGTATCCCGGATTGGTGCCGCTCAGCGCGCCGCCGCCACCCTGGTAGCCGTAAGAGATATCCGAATTGTCCGTGCCGGAGCCGACCACGATATCCCCCTCCTCCGTCACCGTGGGGTTGAGGTTATACAAAAAGCCGAAAATCCCCGTCGAGGAGGAGTAATTGGCGGGGGTGCCCGACGCGTCCGTGGAAACGTCGCTTAAATCGATGGCGGCAATCGCATCCGAACTGTAATAAATGCTGATATTTTCAAAGCGGGCATATTCCACGTGCCCCGCCAGAATGCCGATATGATGATTTTCGTGCGGAACCTGCGCGGCGTCCGTATCGCTCAGGCCGGAGAAATTAAAGAGATGGTCCAACAAAATTTCAAACACCGACGGCTCCCGCACGACGATTTGCACGTCGGAAATCAGCAGGTCGGAAACGACGGAAACAAACCCGTCAAAGGAGGTTTCTCCCGCAGTCGAATCCGGCTCCTCGCCGAGGCAGCCGATCGTGCCGAAAAGGCCGTGGTCGATGACCGCCGAGGACGCGGACACGGTCACTCCGTCGATGGCGGAGGTGGAAGTCGTTTTTCCCGCCGCCCCCGAAGAAGCGGCAAACGAGACGGGCGCAGCCGTATCCGACACGCCCGAAAGGACGCCGACAAAAGGATACGCCTCATTGCCGACGGGCGCAATGGTGATAGCCGTTCCGTCCACCACCGTGGGGCTGCCGTCCAGATCGCTCACGAGAAAGTACGGGACATTATAGCCGTCCGAATAGTCGCCGTTGCCCACAAGCGCGCCATTGTCGTCGTAATTGCTGTCCAAAAACATCGCCTCGAAATAGCCGATGTTCTGCAAAGTGGAAAGGTTCTGCAAATGCCGCGGCAGACGTATGACGTACGGGTTGCCTTTATGCCCCCATTCCTTGTCCGCCTCCGTAAGCGTCTCCCCGTTTGCGGTAAGCCGATTTTGATACTCCGTCAGAGCGTCGTCGTCCAGCATATCGAAAAGCAGGTTGATTTCCACGTTGGCGTAGCCGTTGGCGCGGAGGTCCGTTTTGTAATAGGCGTACGTGCCCGTCGCGATCGCCGCGACGAACAGCAGCAGGCAAAGCCCGATGAGAAGTATTCTTTTCAACGCAAACGTTTTTGCCCGTTTTTGCATGCTTCCGCCTCCTTTGCGGCACGTGCCGCATTTTATGCGCCGTTAGGCTTTGCCTTGCGATTTATACGCTTTCATGCGTTTTATGCGTCTTTATGCGCCCGTCGTCGCCGATGATTGGTAGCCGATATTCGTGAGAGAAATGTCCACCTGCAATTTGTATTCCAGCACGCAGGGCATATATCGGCTGATGTCCGCCACGATGCCCGCGTACGATTCCGTGGGGTTTACGTTTTGGCCGATGTTGGGATAGGCGCGGAAATAGACGTACCAAAATTCCCCGTCGCCCGTCTCGCCCGCCTGCGTTTCGTTCCACGAAAAGCCTTCGTTCCTATCATTTCCGTCTGCGTCCCGCGCCGTCCTCACGGACATGACGCCGCTTTCGTCCTCCGGGTCGTCATTCGGCCCCGGCGCCGCATCCTCCGGATACGCCGAAGGCGCCACCGCAAATGTATCGCCCGTCTCCCCCGGCCCCGTCGTCGAAATCAGCATATTGTCGTATTTGAGAAGATTTTCCAGCCGGTTCCATATCGCATGGTAAGCGTTTTGTCCGTCCGCGTTATCCCCGCCCGCATTGTCGGGCGAAATCTCCGTCCTTTCGGAGGCGTCCCCGGCGGTCTGCTCTGCGGTGTAGCCGAACAGCACAAAGGGATATGCATCGGCTGCGGGATACACGTCCTCCGCCGTCGCCGTCGCATCGAACGCCAAGCGAAGCCCGTTAAAGCCCGTGCCCGTCCGTCTGTCGATTTTCAGGCAGAACCATAATATGTTGGATTCGTCCCGCATGGCGAGGTTTTCGATGCTGCCGAAATGCAGCTTCGGCGTCTCGGCGCTGTATGCCGTCCCGAATCCCGCCGCCGCATCCTCGTTCGTCGCAGACATGGGTACTTCTTCCTCCCATTGATAGCTGCCGTTTTCCGACGCGGCGTCCGTCGTTTCCGTCCAGGAGGCGATGCGGAGCGTAACTTGGCTTTGCGCGTCTCCGCCGCCTGTCAGCCCGATATTGCCCGAAGTATACCCGAAGCGGAACCAGGCGAAACTGACGGCGACGGAGGAAACGAGGAAAAAAAGCGCCGAAACGAGCGCGAGCGCACGCGGAGAAAAGCGGGCTTTCCGTCCGCCTTCCGACACGCTTTCCGATTGCCGTTTTTCCCGTTTCATCGCTTACCTGCTGCCTCCGTTTGTACTTTTTCGGCCCACGCACGAAAAAAAATCAGCCTGCGACATATCCTCCGCCCAAAGCGGAAAATACGGCAACTGGCTGACTCGATAAGTCCCTGTAGCTTTGCGTCGTTACATTGCTGTAACTTTGCCCCGAAACATATTCTGTTATACGAAAGCCGGATTTCTCCTGCTTTCGTATTTATTATATCATCTTTTTCTCCTTCTGTCAATGCATTTTGATAAAAACCGCGTGAAAAAATTTTCCGGGGCATTCCGGCGGCTGCGCCGTCGAAAGCGTTCTAGCCGTTCTAT
>CALWAU010000006.1 GCA_944375795.1 uncultured Clostridia bacterium
TTCTCCTTCTATGCCCTTAATAATTACATAGGTATAAAAACTGTCTATAAAGTGAGCAGACAAGTCAAAATGCATATCATGATTTTTCTTATACGCCTCTACACTGTCGTATATTTCCACTAAAATCTTATACAAGCAATCTTTTTTGTTGGGGAAAGAATGTATAAAATAGTTAGACGTCCAAGAGTTCCTATCGGTATCGTTCTTTATTTTTTCAAACTCTGTTTCATCCCCTATATAAAGATCACTATGGAAACATGAAGCATAATAGTCCGATTCTATCCGTTCTCCTTTACTGTTATAATAGAAACACTTGTATTCCGGCCAATATTGCCATTCATAATCATATGCCCTTTCACAATACGGATAAGTAATCAGAACTCTATCCAACTCCGTCTTGTTTGCATAAGAAACAGGCTCCTTTACATAATCAATTTCCGACTCCGGAATATACGAATCTATGGGATCGTCCGGAAGGACAGCCAAACCGTCTGATCCTACATCATAATTTCCGAAATATCCGGGGTGAACTTCAATTTCCCACTTTTCAGGCTCTAAAGCCATATCGGGAATTTCTTCTTTTTCGTTTCTCGCGCAACCGACAAACGCAGCACACGAAAGCAACAGCGCCAACGCAATACCGGTTGCTTTTTTCCATTTTTTCATATTCTCCGCTCCTTGCCGTTTACACGGATTTCATCTCGTCAAAACGCCTTTTCCGACGCGCGTTTTCGGATATGTTATTTTGGCGCAAAATTGCGCTCGGCACTCCCCTGCCCCGCTCATGTGCATTGCAAAATCAGACGGACGGCGTCGAAATTCCCCGCGCTGAGGTCCTGTCGGCGGATATAGAAATACAGTCTGCCGCAATCCCCCCACATCAATTGTACGTCGCCGAGCTCCACCGTGCCGAGCTGCAAAAGCAGCGTCCAATCCCGGCTTTTGAGAAAAATATCCTCCTCGTCGCCGGCGGCGTCCGTACCGCCCATATAAATTCCGCGGGAAACCTGCTCGCACTCCGCAAGCATGTCCCCCTGAATCAAATCGGCGTAGCCCAGAAATTTGCTGTCCTCCCCTTCCTCTTTTTCCGAAACCCCGCACTCGGCGCGCAGGCGTTCGTAATCCTCGGCGTCCCCGGAAAAATCGACGTCGTAATAATTGCCCAACTCCTCCCAATCGGGAAGGCTGCTTTGGGGCGAAAAATGCAGGCGGCGTTCGGGAAGGAGCAGCCCCGCGGGCGGCTCCGTCGGAGACAGCGCGGAAAGGTCGGGGAAATAGTACACCCGCGCGCAGCCGTCGTCTGCGGGGTCGAAGCCCCAGCACATGGATTTCGTCTCGTAGAAAAAGCAGAGCATTCCCTCCCGGGGCAAAAGCCCGCCCGCGTCGGGAATTTCCCCCAGATTGATCTGCAAAAGGAAGGAGAGCGGCCTTTCCTCTTTTACGCCGTCCGGGTCCTCCCCCGCAAAGACGGGCCAGGAAAAACCGTCCGGAAGCGCGGGGCGGCCGCCGAATTTGCTGCCTTCGGGCGAAGGCCTCTCCTCTTGTCCGAAAGAGAGCGAAAAGGATGTGCGGAGCAGTTTCTTCACCGCCTCGCGCATCCCGCCGATATCCGCCGCCTTTCGTTTTTTGGAAAACAGCCGGGTCAGATGTTTGAAAATCCCCATTTTCTTTGGTTCCTCTTTTCAATTTTTATCCTTTATCAGAAAAATTGCAGCAGGTCGACGAGCACGGCAAAGCCGAGCAGAAAAATGATGCCGATGAAATGAATCACCGTCTCCACCTTGCGGTTGAGCGGCTTTTTGCGTATCCATTCGATGATGCAGAAAATCACCTTGGAGCCGTCGAGCGCGGGTATGGGCAGAAGATTGAACACGGCGAGATTGACGCCGATAAAGCCCGCGATGTTGAGGAAGGAATAGAGATTATACGACGCCGCCTCCGCCGTGACGCGAATGGTCGTCACCGGCCCGCCCATCGAACTGAGCCCGAGTTTGCCCGTCAAAAGCTCGCCCAAAGAACGCAGGATTGTGCCGCCCAGCTTCCACGAATAGACGAAGGAATCCCCGAGGCTCTCCCAGAATCCGCCCTTCATGTAGGCAAAGACGATTTCGCATTTCTCCGGATTTATGCCGAGTATTCCGTACAGCGCGCCCGTATCCGACATATTGGCGAAATTCCCGTCCGCCTGCAGGGGCACGGAGAGGGTCATTCTCTCCCTCCGGCCGTCGGCGTTGAGGCGCAGCACTTCGACGCGGACGATCTCCCCCGCCGTTTTGCCGCTTAAAGCGTCCACATAATCGGTGATGAGAAAGAGGTCCTTCCCGTCCACCGACAAAACTATGTCGTCCGCCTGTAAGGCGTCCGTTCCCGCCTCCGTCACCTGCGTTTCGGGCACCGCCCTGATGTACGAGCGCGGCCGCCCCAGACAGGTGAACATCACCACGATGATGACCAGCGCCAGCAGATAGTTCATCGTCGCGCCCGCAATCAGTACGACGATGCGTTTCCAGGGCGGCTGGTCGTTGAATTTCAGCCCCTCCGCCGGGGCGGGAGAAGCGGACGGAACGGGTGCCGGCTCCCCGGACATTTTTTCGGGCGCTTTTTCGGGTTCTTTTTCGGGCTCGTTTTCGGGCGCTGCCGCCGTTATCTCCACGGGCGAACCCACGTCCTCCGGCCGTCCGGAATCGGATTCCGAAAGCCCGAAAATTTCCTCCGCGCCTTCGGCCATCCCCTTCGCGCCGTCCTGCCCTTTTCCGCCCGGGGCCTCCTCGTCGGCGTCGTCCTCCCCCTCAAACGCGCAATAGCCGCCCAAGGGGATCAGGCGGAGCGCAAACAGTTCGCCCGTCTTTTTGCTGCGCTTTTTCAGCAGCGCGGGCCCGAACCCCACGGAAAATTCGTTGATTTTGAAATGCAGCAGCTTCCCCGCGACGTAATGCCCGAATTCGTGTATGGTGACCATCGCCAGCAAAATGGCGACGGCGAGCACGATGCTCCCCACGCTCCTCAACACCGAAAGAAAGCTTAACAGATGTGTCAGACCCAATGTCGTTTCCTCTTTGTCTTGATATCCGCAGGCCGCGTCCCCGCGGTCCTTTACCTGCGGGAGGCGATCAGCCCCTCCGCCCGCATGCGCGCCCGCGCGTCCGTTTCCGCGAGGACCTCGTAGTCGGCCGCGGGCATTCCCTCCGTCCCGGAAAGTACTTCGCCTATCACCTCGGAGATCGCCGTAAACGGCAGCCTGCCGTCCAGAAAGGCCCGCACCGCCACCTCCCCCGCCGCGTTGAACGCGCAAGGGTAGTTGTCCCCCCGCTCCGCCGCGGAAAGCGCGAGGTCGTAGCAGGGGAAGCGTTTCCGCTCGAGGGGAAGAAAATGCAGACTGCCCAGCGCCTCGAAATCGAGCGGCTTTACGCCGCAGTCCAGCCGCTGAGGATAGGTGAGCGCCAGCTGAATGGGCAGCTCCATGGAGGGATAGCTCAGCTGCGCCAGCACGCTGCCGTCCGCGAACTCCACCATCGAATGTATGATGCTCTCCGGCTGTACGACGGTATGAATCTTTTCGAGCGGCGCATCATACAGCCATTTGGCCTCGATGACCTCGAAGCCCTTGTTCAGAAGGGTGGCGCTGTCTATCGTGATTTTGGCGCCCATGTTCCAGGTGGGGTGCCGCAGCGCGTCGGCGGGCGTCACCCCCTTCAGCTGCTCTCTCGTGTACGAATAGAACGGCCCGCCGCTGGCCGTGATGATCAGCCGCCGAAAAGGTTGGTCCGGACGGAAGGAAAGCGCCTGCCAGATGGCGGAATGTTCGCTGTCCACGGGCAGTAATCTCACCCCTGCCCCCCTGATTTTTTGCATGGCGAGCTCGCCGCCGCAAACCAAAGTCTCCTTGTTGGCAAGTGCGATGTCTCTTTTTTGCTCCGCGGCGAGAAGGGAATATCTCAGCCCCGCAAAGCCGGTGGCGGCGATCACCGCCGTATCCCCGTACCCTACGGCCGCCTCGGCCGCCTCCTTGCCGCAGGCAAATTTTACCCCCGCAGGGATCCTGTCCCGAATGCTCTCCCCCGCCCTTTCGTCGGCGAGCGCGGCATATTCGGGGCGGAACTCCTCCACCTGGCGCAAAAAGGCCTCCGCGGAACGTTCCGCCGCCATCGCGGCGATGCGGAAAAGCTCCTTATGCCGCCGCACCACCGCGCACGTCTGCCTGCCGATGGAGCCCGTGGAGCCGATCAGGGAAATGGATTTCATCCGAGCCTCCTTCCCGGGCACGGCCCGGAAACGACCCGAAGGCGCCCGAAAAAAAGCACCTTCTCTATTTTATGCAACTGCATGCACGATTATAAACGCAAGATAGACGACGACGGCGGCGAACTGCGTCCCGTCGATGCGGTCGAGAATGCCGCCGTGCCCCGGCATCAGCCTGCCCATGTCCTTGATGTCCACTTTGCGCTTGATACAGCTTTCGACGAGGTCGCCGAACTCCGTCGCCGCGGCGGCGAGCAGACCGATAAGCAGGTAGACGGGCAGCCATACGGCCATATCCGAAAAGCTCCCCGCGACGGCGTTATAGACAAAATACAAAATCGCCGCGCCGACCAGCCCGCCGACCAGCCCGCCGATGCCGCCCACCACCGTTTTGTTGGGGCTGACGACGGGCGCCATCTTTTTGGGGAATCTGCCCTTCAGAAAACGACCGAACACGTATGCCAGGGAATCGGCGAACGGAGAAATGACGAAGATGAACAAAATCGCCAGGTCGGAATTGACGGCAAACTCGGAAAGCGCCTCGCTCCCCCCGATGTGGTTGGCGAGGGAGAGCAGGGAGAGGAGAAGAGTGGGATAAACCGCGCAGAGAAAGGCGACGCCGAGGTTTTCGGGCGTCGTTTCCTCGTGCCTGGCCACCAGCAGGGACAGAAGCGCCACCGCCGCGGCGAAAAAGCAAATCGCCGCCGCCTCGACGCCGCCGCCGAGAAACTCCTCACAGAGGGCGCACGCGGGGATACACGCCGCCGCAAAGACAAAGACGACGGCTTTTTCCGCGCGCGTGATGCGTTCGCCCATCGCACGGGTCATCTCAAACGTGCCGATGAGCGCGAAGGCATAGATGAGCGCGTCGAAAAAAAGGTCGCTCACGAAGATTTTCAGAAGAAAAAACACAAGCAGCACCGCGATATAGCAGGTGCCCGTAATCAGACGTATTTTCATGGTTTTGATATGGTTTGCAAAAACAGCGCGGGCAACGCGCCCGCGGAAAATGCGCGCGTCAAACCGGCCGCAAAGGCGCGGCGATCCTCAGTCGGAAATCTGCTCGTCCGTCTTGCCGAAGCGCCTGCGCCGCCTGCCGTACTCCGCAATCGCCTCGTCGAAATCCTCGTCGGAAAATTCGGGAAACATCTTGTCGGAAAAATAGTATTCCGCATAAGCGGCCTGGTAGAGGAGAAAATTGGAAACGCGCTTTTCCTTTCCCGTCCGGATGACGAGGTCGGGGTCGGGCTGGCCGCCCGTATACAAGAGGTCGGAAAGGCTCTCCTCCGTCAGCATCTGCCCGCGGGCAACGGCGATGTTCGCCGCCCGCACCAACTCCGCGCGGCTGCCGTAGGCGAGCGCCACGTTCAGACCCTTTCCCGTATATTGTGCGGAATCCCTTTCCGCCCGCGCGACGATCTCCCCGACGTCGGCGGGGAGAAGGGAGGGATCGCCGAGAACGCGGAGGCGCACTCCGCGTTCGCATATCCTTTTCATGTATTCGGCGAAATGGCGGCGGATGAGGTCGAACAGCCCCTCGAGTTCCTCCTTCGGCCGCTGCAGGTTTTCCGTGGACAGCGCGTACACGGTGACATAGGGGATGCCGACGTCATAGGCGTGTTCCAGAAGCCCTATCATGCGGTTCATCCCCTGCCTGTGCCCGAAGGAACGGGGCATGAGCCGTTTTTTCGCCCAACGTCCGTTTCCGTCCATGATGACGGCGACGTGGCGGGGAAGCCGCGAAAGCTCCGCCCCGTCCGGTTTATTCTTTTTCATGGCTCAGATGGACATCAATTCTTTTTCTTTGGCGGAAATCACCGCTTCCAGCTTCCCCATCGCCCCGGAGACCGCCTTTTCGACGTCCGCCTCGCAAGCGGAAAAATCGTCCTCGGACAGCTCCTTGGCCGTCTTCATCTTTTTCAGCGTATCCAGCGCGTCGCGGCGGCTGTTGCGGACGGCCACTTTCGCGTCCTCGCCCATCTTCTTGATCTGCTTCACCAGCTCCTTGCGGCGCTCCTCAGTCATGACGGGGAACACGATGCGGATGACGTTGCCGTCGTTGGTCGGCGTCAGGCCGAGGTTGGACTGCAATATCGCCTTTTCCACCGCTTTCAGCAGAGATTTGTCCCAGACACTGATCTGCAGACACCGCGCGTCCAGCGCGCTGATGTTGCCCAGCTCGATGAGCTTGCTCATGCCGCCGTACGCTTCCACTTCGACGCGGTCGAGCACGTGCGGATTGGCGCGCCCGGCGCGAATGACGGCATATTCCCCTTCCAGAACGGAAATGGTCTTTTCCGTTTTGTCTTCGAGTTCCAGCATCGTTTCTTCCACTTTTTCGTTTTCGATCATAATTCTTCTCTCCTTGCGGATTTTATTTTTTCGGTTTGATGATTCCGTTCAAACGGTGATGACCGTCCCCAGCTCCTCGCCGCACACGGCGCGCACGATGGAACGGGGCTCGTCCAGCCCGAAGGCCAGCGTAGGCACGTTGTTTTCCATGCACATGGTCGCCGCCGTAAAGTCGATGACTTTCAGCCGGCGGTTGATGATGTCCGAATAGGTCAGCCTGTCGTACTTCTTCGCGTACGGATTGGTCTTGGGATCGGAATCGTAAATGCCGTCCACGTTTTTCGCCATCAGCAGAATGTCCGCGTCGATCTCGCACGCCCGAAGCGCCGCCGCCGTATCCGTCGAGCAGTAGGGATTCCCCGTCCCGCACGCGAAAATGACAATGCGCCCCTCCTCGAAATGCCGTATCGCCTTCCGCAGAATGAACGGCTCGGCGAGGGAAACCATGCTGAGCGCCGTCTGAACGCGCACGGACACGCCGCGCTGTTCGATGGCGTCCATCATCGCCAGGGAGTTCATCACGGTGGCGAGCATCCCCATGTGGTCGGCCGTCGTACGGTCCATCTTGGTGCCCTGGCGCCCCCGCCAGAAGTTACCGCCGCCGATGACCAGCCCCACTTCCACGCCCATGCCGTGCACTTCCACGATCTGCTCCACCACGCCCGCGATGACGTCCTGATTCAGTCCGAAACCGTTTGCGCCGGCCAGCGCCTCGCCCGAAAGCTTCAAAAGAATCCTTTTGTACTTTGGCTCCATTCTCTTTCCTCCGCCGTAGTTTTTTGAGTTTTTTCTATTATAGCATATTTCGCGCAATAAATCCATATAAAACGCAAAAAAACTCTCCTGTTTTTTGGATATTTTTGTAGTTTTCCCTCCTTCTCTCCCTTTCGCCCCATTCTTTCCCCTCTCCCGTCCCGCCGGGCAAGAGAAAAGGGAACGGAGAAGTTTTCCGTTCCCTCTTTCGCGTTTTTCCTTTTTTCTTACCGTCGGTCACATCCAGGTGCCTTCCTCCTGCGCCTCCTCGGGCGCGACGGGCGGTTTATGTTCCTCGTCCGGGCGCCAGAGCTGCCTGCGGAGCAGAAAGAGCAAAACGCCGGACAAAATCGCCGCCAGCGCGGCAGTGAGCGCAAAGTTCAGCCAAAGCCCCGTGAGGCGCAGTTTCCACAAAACGCCGATCAGGATCATGGGAAACACAAACGCCGTCGAAACGGAAATGACTGCGGCGGGCAGGGATTTTTCCACCGCCAGCATATAGCTTTGCGTGGCAAACGAGAACCAGCGGGTGATATAGGTGAGCGCAAACAGCCGCATCGCCGTTTCCATTTCCGCCGCAAGTTCGGGATTTTCGGACAATCCTTCAAGGAAGAAATTTGCGATGCCGAGAGGAAAACAGGTAAGGACGACCACGGCGAGGGCGGAAACGATGCCTGCCCCGATATAGCAGCACCGTTCGATGGCGCGCACGCGGGAATACTTGCCCTCCCCCCAATTGTAGCCGACGGCCGGCTGCAGGGAATCGCACATACCGTACATCAAAGGCTGAACAAATCCGTCCGCGTACATCAAAACGCCGTAAACGTTGACCGCGTCGTTCCCGCCCCAGCGAAGGAGCAGGGTATTCATGAGGATAGACGTGACCCTGCCCGCGATGTTGTTGAGGAAATTGGGACTTCCGCAGGCAAGAATTTCGCGGATCATTCCGCCATGAAAACGAGGTTTCCCGAACCGCAGCTGCAGTTTTTTCATCGCGAAAGGCGCCACCGCTATCGCCGCGCAAATCAGCATGCTTGCGCACGTACCGAGCGCCGCACCCCGGATATCCATTCTGAACGCGAACAAAAACAGCGCCTCCAGCCCCGCGCTGAGCACCGACATCAAAATATTGAGAAACATACTGAAACGTATCTTCCCGCAAATACGCAGATAATTGTCCATCGCGAATACGATGGTCGTCACGGGCGAAAAAAGGGCGTATGTCCGCAGATACCGCACGGCGAGCGCCGCGGTCTCCCCCTCGGCGCCCATCATACCGATAAACAGCGGGGCACAGGCAAACATCACGGCGCCCGTCGCCGCACCCGTCACGACGATCATGAGGACGGAACAGGTAAAAATGTTGTTCGCTTCCTCCTCCCGTTTCCTGCCAAGATTGACGGAAATGGGCACCGCCGATCCCACGCCGATAAGGTCGGCCAGCGCAAAATTAATGATGACGAACGGAAAGGCGAGGTTGAGCGCCGCAAACGACGTTTCACCCAATATATTTCCGACAAAAAATCCGTCCAACAGCTGATACAGCGCGGACGCCAACATGCTGATCGCCCCGGGCAGGGAAGCGATGAAGAATAGTTTTACCGGTCTTGTCCCGGCAAACAGCTTTTTGTGATCCATAAAATTTCTCTTTTTTGTCGGGATAAAAATCCCGCTCCATATTTCAATTTTCGCCTTTTTCGGGCGGCTTCATCCGGGAAAACTCCTCGTGCAGCAGGTCCGCAAAGCAATCGGCCGCATCGACGAATGCGGGAGAAAATTTTTCAAGAGTCTTTTCCATAGCCCGGCTTTCCGCCCCGCGCACCAGCCCCAGGGCACCGCCCGCATACCGCTTTCCCGACGGGGTCAGCACCATTTTCTTTTCCCGCGAATGTCCGCCTTCGCAAAATCGGATATACCCCTGACGGAGACAGCCGCGCACCACCGTATTCAGGGTGGTTTTGGGAATCAGCCACAAATCGCATATCTCCTTTTGGGTATGCGGCTTCCCGTCCGAAAGCGCGTACAGAAAGAAAAATTCGTTTTCTTTCAACCCCAGCCGCTTGGCAAAATAGTAATAAACGCCGTCTATTTTGTTTGTGGCGACCATCAGTTTCTGTATGATTTCCGAATGCTTTTCCCCGTTTTCCATCTGTATGCAGCGACCTCCCTTTTTGTCCCCCGCATAAAGTCCGAACGCTCCTATTATAGTACGAATCCGTACCATAAGTCAAGCGTTTGAAAAGAAATTTTTTCCCGGAAAATCATTTTTTTTGTCCGCGGTCGAGGCGGGATACACCCGCAGACAATCCCTCAGTCATGCTGCGCATGACGGCTCCCTTTACACAAAGGAGCCTGAGAAAGCCGCTTTGCACTCCTTCTTTTCACAAAGGAGCCTCCTTTAAGCCTCCCCCTTTTTGACAAAGGGGAGGTGGACACCATAAAACAAGCCCCCTTTGTGTAAAGGGGGGAAAGGAAGGGGGGATTGTCAGCCGGTTTATCCGTTTAAGTAGGGCGAAACGCGGTATACGGGCAAAACAATCGTCATGCTGCGCATGACAACTCCCTTTACACAAGGGAGCCTTAAGCGTTTCGATTGGCTCTTTACACAAGAGAACCTTAAAAGTACATAAAAACAACCGCCCGGACATTTGTCCGGGCGGCAGAAAAAACAAAACTTATTTTTTCATCGCGGCGACCTGCTTGGCGACTTCCGCGTTGAGGTCCTCGTTCTTCTTTTCCAGGCCCTCGCCCATTACGTAAAACACGAAACGGTTGATGGAGAGCTGTCCGGCGGCCTT
>CALWAU010000007.1 GCA_944375795.1 uncultured Clostridia bacterium
ACGGCGGGGCGGAGGAGGAATCCGGGGAGGGCGGAAAAACCCGCGAAAACGAAAATTTTGCGGCCCTGGAAGGTTTTTACGGGATAGAATCCGTCCAGCCCTTCGATATGTTTCCGCAGACAAAGCACGTTGAAACTCTTATTTGTCTCGAAAGGAAATAGAATGGGCCATACAGTCGGAAAGAAAACGCTTTTTTGAAGCAGAAAATTGTCCGTGAACTTGTATGAACGGCGCACGTTCGTACAAGGCTGTGTCCGAAAATGAAGGTCCACCCGCTTTGCGGGTGGGTTCCTTTTTGATAGAAATGCCGTTTTTCCAAAAAGCCTTGACAAAAAACCCCATACGTTATATAATAGCGATAGGATGCGGCCGCGGCGACAAGCCTCGGGCCGAGCGAAACAAAAAATTTTCGGCGCGGAAATCCAAAATTCGGGAGGTTGCGAAAATGGGTGCATGGAATTATGGCGTATTTGACGATGACGCCGCCCTCGATGCCTTGTGCGATTTGAAGGAGTCCCGGTCGGTCGCCGCCGATGCGGAGAGGTATTTCAACGAGGCGATCGGGGCGGAGTATGTCGAATATGAAGCGGGGACGAAGGCTCTTGTCGCGGCGGCGGTCACCGACGCCGTCTTGAACGGTACGCAATATGGCGACGCGGAAGACGGTGATGACGATTGGGATGACAAATGGATACGATCCCTGCCCGTGGAGAAATTTTTCGCCCTTCGGGAAAAGGCGGCGATGGCGGTGGAATGCGTTTTGTCCGATTCTTCCGAATTGAAAGAGCTGTGGGAGGAAAACGAAGAATTGTATGCCCTCTGGCGGGAGGACAAACGCAAAATAGCCGAAAGGCTTCGGAATGCGGCACAACCGCCGCAAAGACGCGCCGGCCTTTTTGCCCGGCTGTTCGGCCGCAAACCGAAAAATTGAATCGGATAAAAGGGCCGAAGCGGGCGGAAACGTATCAAAAACGTATCAAAATCGGAAAAGAAAGGACGGAGGGCGTATGCGGAGAATGCAGGGAAACGGAAGAGGCGGACAGGGAAGGCGGGACAAAGACGCGCGCGCGGAGGGGCATCGCTCCGCAAAGCCGGAATACACCGCGCAGTTCCGCGTGGAAAGAAGCGGCGTCCTTCTGCCCTTTCTGGCGGAAAAATTTCCGACGTCGCGCAACAACCTCAAAACCCTCCTGTCCGGGCATTACGTCCTCGTCAACGGCAGCCCCGTTTCCCGCCACGATTTTCTGTTGGCCAAGGATGACGAAGTGAAGATCTCCAAACGCCCCGTTTTGCAAAAAGAGGGGGGCAGGGCAGAGCCGAATAAAAAATTCCGCTTAAAAATCCTCTATGAGGACGCCGATTTTATCGCCATCGACAAGCCCGCGGGCCTGCTGTCCGTCGAGAGCGATAAAGAGACGGAATGCGCGTTCGGATACGTGCTGGAATATATGCGCGCGGAGAATCCCGCGGCGCGGCCGTACATCCTGCACCGCATCGACAAGGAGACCTCGGGCGTTCTGGTCTTTGCCAAAAACGTCAAAATCCATTCCCTGCTGCGGCTGGATTGGAACAGGTACGTGACCCTGCGCGAATACTACGCCCTCGCGGAGGGCAGAATGGAGGAAAAAGAGGGGACCATCGTCTCCTTTCTGCGGGAGAACAAAAACAATCTCGTATACGCCACGCGCGACCCTTCGGGACAGCGGGCGGTGACGCATTATTCCGTCGTGCGGGAAAACGACGCCTTTTCCCTCCTGCGGGTGCGCATCGATACGGGGCGGAAAAATCAGATCCGCGTCCAGCTCCGCGAAGCGGGGCACCCCGTCGTCGGGGACGAAAAATACGGGTATACGAAAAATCCGCTGGGGCGGCTGGGACTGCACGCCTCCGCGCTGGAATTCCGTCACCCCGTTTCGGGAGAAAAAATTTCGATAACCTCTCCCCTGCCCGGGGTATTCAAATCGGTATTCTGAATTTTTGCGACAAAAAATCCGCGCGGAAAAGGCGCGCGGGAAGGAGAAAATATATGCCGTTTATCGATTGCAGGATTACCAAAAAACTCACGGAGGAGAAAAAGGAAGCCCTGAAAGCCGAATTGGGCAGGGCGATCCCCCTCATGCACAAGAGCGAGACGTACCTTATGGTAGGCATTGCGGACGGGTACGACTTGTGGCTTGGCGGGACGAAGATTGCGGGCGCCTATGTGGAAATCAGCCTGTTCGGCAGGGAATCCCGCCCCGATTGCGAAAAGATGACCGCCGCGGTGTGCGACATTCTTTCCCGCACGGCGGATATCCCCGGCGAGGGCGTGTACGTGACCTACCGGGGCGTGGAAAATTGGGGCTGGAACGGCGGATTGTTTTAAGCGCCGCAATACCTTTGCGGAGCGAAGAAAGACGAAAAACGGGAGGGATGAGGCATGACGATTCATCACGACAAACTCGCGTACGGGAAGCTGGCGGCGAGCCGGGAGGACTTGTCCGACGAGCGCATTTTTGAAATGCTCGGGGAGCTGGAGGAATACGCGGACGAAACGGAAGGGGACGCCGTGGCGGAAAAGAAGGGGAAGGAGGACAAAGACGATGAAAATGCTCTTTAAGCAGCGGGTTTTTTCCTGGTTCGACAGCTACAATATCTTTGACGAAAACGAAAGAATCCTGTTCACCGTCGAGGGGAAGCTCGCATGGGGACACAAGCTGCACATTCTCGACGCGGGCGGCGAACACGTGGGCACGGTGCGGGAAAAGGTCCTTGCATGGATGCCCCGCTTCAAGCTGTACGAGCGCGGCGAATACATCGGCTGTCTGCGGCGGAAATTCAAATTTTTCGGACGGAAGTATGTCCTCGATTTCAATGGCTGGCAGATTTCGGGGGACGTCATGGGCTGGGACTATACCGTTTCGGACGGCGGCGGGGCGCCCGTGGCCGCGGTGGGGAAGGAGCTTTTCCGGCTGACGGATACCTATTCGATAGACGTGATCGACCCCGCAAACGCTCTGTACGTGCTCATGATCGTGCTCGCGATCGACGCGGAAAACTGCGACGGATAAACGGTGGGGCGGCGCCCTGTACGCCCGCCGCACACAAACGGGGACATCGGCAGAACGGCGGGGGCAGGGGAGAGCCGAAAGAAAAGCGGAGAGGGTCATTCTCTGCGCACGCCGAGCACGTGCAGACAGCGCAGACGCTCGTAGGCATAAGAGGAGAGGGGGCGCTGCCGGGCGTCAAAGCTGTGCGCCGCCACCAGCGGGCCGCCGCGGGAGAAGCCGACGACGACCGGGGTGTGATAAAAATCTCCCGTCGCCCGCCCGAGCTGTATAAAATCCCCGATTTCCAGCTTTTTCAACTCCGTTTCCTCGGCGAAGGGGCCGGGGCCGTCGTTGGAGACGAGAAAGCGATAAAAGTATTCCACGCCCGTCCAGGAGGCGGTGCGGTCGTTCGCGTTGATGTAAAACCAACCCGTCACGGGCGTGAAGTTCATGACCCCCGCGCCCGCGTACAGGCATTGGGAGGCGAAATTGGTGCAATCGCCGCCGATGCGGCTGAAATCGTAATAGGCGGGGCTGCGGCCGAACGCCCAACGGCGGGCATATTCCGCCGCCGCCCGCCTGTCGTAAGGGAGAATTTCCATACCTCATTGTATGCGGCAGGCCGGGAAAATGCGTTTTTGCCGCACCGGGAGGGCGAAAATCGCACAAATGGGGAAAGCCGCATATGCGGGGACGATAAAGAGACAAAGAGGAGCGAAAGAGAGGAAAGTGCTCGTCGGCAAACGTTTGACAGCGCGCGAAAAGGGTGCTATAATACGGAGGAAAGCAAAGGAGGCAAAAGCTTATGGAAAACAAAATCGTGTGCAATTGCAAACAGGTGTCCGTCGCGGACATCGAAAAGGCGTTACATACCCATACGTCCCTCGGGGACGTGGACAGGGAATTTGAGGAAGTGCAGAAGCTGACCCATTGTTCGACGGGCTGCGGCGGCTGTCACGACAAGATTCTCGACGTTATTTCCGAGCTCATGAACGCGTGAGCCCGATTTCGGGACGGCCGCGGTTTTTGCGGCCGGAAACTGCATGAAACGAGGGGAAGCCCGCCGGCAATCAGCCGGCGGGCTTCCTTTTTTTGCCCCGACCGTATTTTCGGGAAAAATCAGAGCGTGAGGGAGGGCGCCGTATATACCCGCGCCTTCAACTCGCTGTCCAGCATATACAGTCCCTTGGCGTCCGAGCCGAACAGGGCGTATTTGGTGACGAGGTCGGAGGCGTTTTTTTCCTCCTCGCCCTGCTCCTTGACGAACCAGTCGAGAAACTGCATGGTGCGGAAATCCTTGGCGGCGTAGGCCGCGGCATAGATGGCGTCGATGAGGGAGGTGACGTACTTCTCGTGCGCGAGGCCCGCTTTCAGCACATCTTCGTCCGTCTCGGCGTTGGTTTCCGGCGCCGCGACGGCGCCCAGCGTCACCGTCCGGTCGTTGTTGAGCAGATAGCGGTAGAAAAGAAGGGCGTGGTCGCGTTCCTCCTGCGCCTGGATCTCATACCAATGCGCGAAGCCGGAAAGCCCGCGGCGCTCGAAATAGTTGGCGAAGTCCAGATACAGATAGGCGGAATAAAATTCCTTGTTGATTTGCTCGTTGAGCAGTTCTGCGGTTTTGTTGTCCATATATTTGTCTCCTTGCGTTATTTTCGATGACCCTGTATTTCATTTATAACCCTTTCGGCGCGTTTTTAACGCAATTTTGCGAAAGGGCGCAAAAATTTTTGCCCGCGGCTCTGCCGCGGGCTTTTTTCCGCGATCCGGAACGCCGCGGGAGTCGCTCCGTTCCCGGGATAGTTCATTTACGTCACCTTTTGGATAGAAAATCGAAAATTATTTCATAATAGGCTAAAAAAGAAAGGGGAACGTATGGAGGATACCGAGAGCATTGTACCGTTTCTGGAAACGCTGAAGGAGCTCATGGAGGACCGCGGTCTCAACATCGCGGGCCTTTCCGCGGCAGTTTCCTGCGATCAGTCGGCCATTCGGCGCTGGTTCGGGGAGAGGTATTATCCCGAACCGGAAACGCTTATCCGCCTCGCGGATCTGTTCGGCTGTTCGGTGGACTATCTCTTCGGGCTTACGGACGTCGCGGAATTTGCGCCCGCCTGCGACGGGCGCAGCTTTTACGGGCGCTTCTGCGAGCTGAAGCGGGCGCTCGGCGTCAGCGACTACCGCGTCGCGCGGGAATGCGGGCTGCGCAAAAGCACCGTGTCCAAATGGCGGGAGGTGAAAAGCCCCGAAACCGTCAGCCTGCTGCGCCTGGCGTCCTTCTTCAACTGTTCTCTCGAATTTCTGCTGGGGCGAAGCAAAGAATAGCGCCACGGCCTCTCCCCTGCCCCTCGGCCCCGCGCCGCCGGAGGGGCATTTTTCGTCGGATCGGACTTTTGCGGATGATTCCGGGCGGTTTTTTCTTTCCGGCAATTGACATTTTCGGAAAATCGTGGTACAATGAAAAAGGTCAGGAGGCGGCGGAAAACATCATGCGGACGGGCGTATCGACGGCGTCGCTGTTTCAGCGGAAAAACAACGAGGAGGCGCTTCCCTTTCTGGATTCTCTGGGGATAGGCACCGCGGAGGTATTCTTCACCTCCTTTTCGGAATACGGGAGAAAATTCGGTCGCACGGCGGCAAAGGGAAAGGGGAAAGTGGACGTCCATTCCGTGCACGTCCTCAATACGCAGTTCGAGCCGCAGCTCTTTTCCGCCCATCCCCGGGTGAACGCCGACGCGTTCGGGTGGCTGGACAGGGCGCTTGCGGGAGGCGCCGAACTGGGCGCGAAATATTACACCTTTCACGGCCTCGCCCGTATCAAGCGCGCCGCCCGTTCGGGAGAGGGGGACGATTTGCCCGCGCTGGCGCGGGGGCTTGCCCGCATCGGCGAATTTTGCGCGGCGCGCGGATTTTCGCTCTGCCTCGAAAACGTCGAATGGGCGCTGTACAACCGCCCCGGCGTCTTTGCCGCGATGAAGGAGGGTTGTCCCGGCCTCGCCGGGGTGCTCGACGTAAAACAGGCGCGCATTTCCCGTTATCCTTACCCCATGTATCTCAACGAAATGGCGGGGCGCATCGCGCACGTGCACGTCTCCGACGTGGACGAACGGGGAAACATCTGCCTGCCCGGAAGGGGGATATTCGATTTCTCCGAACTGCTGAAAAGGCTTGCGGATACCGGCTTCGACGGCCCCCTGCTCGTCGAGGTGTACAAGGACGACTACTCGGACCCCCGGCAGCTGAAAGAGGCCTGCGACTACCTCGACGAACTCTTGTATAAATTCGGCTTTTCCGACCGCCGATAAATTTTTTCGGAAAATTTTGCCGATACTGTTGACAAATGCCCTCGATGCGGGTATAATATAAATAAGATTTAATCTTAATAAAAAATCAATGAAACAAGGAGATAAAAATATGGAACTGAAATTTTATCGTTGCGAAAAATGCGGCAAGATGCTGATTTCGGCGGACGAGCTGGCGCTGGACGGCTGGAAAGAGGTGATCGCGGGCACGACGGAGGCGGCGAAGGAGAAGCACATTCCCGCGGTGACGGTCGAGGGGAACACCGTTTCGGTCAACGTCGGCAGCGTATCCCACCCGATGAGCGCGGAGCACCTGATCGAATGGATCGCGGTGGAGACGGAGAAGGGGTATGCCGTGCGGTATCTGACGGCGACGGACAAGCCGGAGGCAAAATTCGTGCTCGCGGACGGGGACAGTCTGAAGGCGGTTTATGCGTATTGCAATCTGCACGGCCTCTGGAAGGCGTAAGCCCGCACCCGCTGCGGGAAAGGAGAAAGGGGATATGGAAGGCGCAATCGAAAAGGAAGCGATGTTCAAGCTGACCTACGGGCTGTTTGTCCTCAGCGTGAACGACGGGATCAAGGATAACGGCTGCATCGTCAATACGGTGTCCATGCTCACCGACAACCCGAAGCGCATCACCGTCTATGTCAACAAGCTCAACTATACCGAGCAGATGATAAGGAAATCGGGCAAATTCAACGTTTCGGTGCTGACGGAGAGCGCGCCCTTCGACATTTTCAAGCAGTTCGGATTTTCGAGCGGGCGTGACGTTTACAAGTTTGCGGGAAAGAGCTATCCGCGCACGTCCAACGGGCTCTATTACATCCCCGAGCACACGAACGCGGTGATCTCGGCGAAGGTGACGGACATGCTCGACTACGGCACGCATACGCTGTTTGTGGCGGAGGTGACGGAGGCGAAAGTGCTTTCCTCCGAGCCGTCGGTGACCTACGAATATTATTTCGCGCACATCAAACCCAAGCCCGGCGCCGCGCCCGCGGGCGAGAAGAAGGACCCGAAAAAGCACCGCTGGGTGTGCAAGATCTGCGGCTACGTCTACGAGGGCGAGAGCCTGCCGGAGGATTATATCTGCCCCCTGTGCAAGCACGGAGCGGAGGATTTCGAGCAGCTCGACTGAGCGCCCGCTATTTCGGGAAAACATCTGCCGCCGGGGCGTACGGCCCCGGCGGTTTTTCCGTCAAAAAAATCCGTCCGGGCGGAAAAAATCCCCGAAAAAACCAAAAAAAGACTTGACAGCAAAGCCGCGGAATGCTATAATAACAAAGCAACAAAAAAGTGCCTGAGGCGAAGGAGGGTTGAAAGGAATGTCTACGGTCAAAGTAGGAGAAAACGAGAACGTGGAAAGCGCGCTTCGTCGTTTCAAGAGAAAGTGCTCCCGCGACGGCATCATCGGAGATCTGAGAAAGAAAGAATTTTACGAAAAGCCTTCCGTGAGAAGGAAGAAGAAGTCCGAAGCTGCCAGAAAAAGAAACAAGAACTGACAAAAGAAGAAAGCTCACGCCGAAAAATGCCGTGGGCTTTTTTGTTGGCGAAATCTGCCGGTTTTTGTCGAATCGGCGTCGAAAAAACGCGGACGGAGGTGTTTTTCCGCGAAAAAATGAAAAGAGAGGTGAGCGCGAAGTGACGCAGCAATGCACTTTCAGAGGTCTTGCGCGCCAGGCGAAGCTCCGCATGAAGAGCGGATTCTGGAAGGAGTGCAAGGACGATTTGGACGCACGCATGGAGGAAGCCAAACAACAGGGTTTGAATGAGAGCAAAGCGGGAAGATATTTCAAAAGCAAGGTTTCCGCGGCGGTCGCGGGCGAGCGGGAGGACGAATTTTATCTGAAAGTCAAGGAGCTGCTGGACAGGGAAGGGGAGGTGAGTGACGCGATAGGCAGACTCACCGACCGGGAATATTACGCCACCCTTTCGTATGAAGAAAAACAGCGATACACGCTGGCGCTGAGCGAAAAATATCTCCGCGCCCTCGAGCGGTACAGGCGGGAACGGGAGTTTTCTTCCGTTTCCCGAAAGGCCTGAGATTGTCTGTACGTATTCCGCGTTTTGTCCGTTCCGTGCGGAAACGTTCACCGTAAAAACGCGGAGATACAAGTTATGCGCGGAGCCCGCGGAAGTCCGAGGGGAGCTTACTTAGACGTAAGTGACCCGAGGAACCCGCAAAGGCGACAATGCAGAACGATGCAGATACGCGTTTCGCCCGACTGAAACGGATAAACCTATGGCTTATCCCTTCCGGCACTTCGTGCCACCTCCCCTTTGACAAAAAGGGGAGGCTTAAAGGCGGCTCCTTTGTGTAAAGGGAGCTGTCATGCGCAGCATGACTGAGGGATTGTTTTGCGGCTGTCGCCGTCTGACCGCAAAGCGGTAAGGGCGCAAACCATTGGTTTGCTTTTATGGGGCCTTTTGCGGGCTTTGCCCTGCACCCGCAAGGGACTTTGCTCCTTGACCCTTTTTCAAGGCTCCTTTGTGTAAAGGCAGCGGAAAAACTTGCAAAAACGGGGCCGGTGTGCTATAATGATTTCATGGATCGGACAGAAATACTCGACAGTCTCAACGACGAACAGATAAAGCCCGTTCTCGCGACGGAAGGGGCGGTTTTGGTTTTGGCGGGCGCGGGGAGCGGAAAGACCCGCGTGCTTACGGCGCGCATCGCGCATCTCGTGGAGGATTTGGACGTGCCGCCCTTCGCCGTGCTCGCGATCACCTTCACCAATAAGGCGGCGAACGAGATGAAGGAACGCATCGGCCGCGTCGCCGATACCGCCGGAATGTGGGTGTGTACCATTCACAGCATGTGCGTGCGCATCCTGCGCATGTTCCCCGAAGAGGCGGGCATAGAAAAAAACTTCTCCATTTACAGCGAGACCGAGCGGAACAACATCGTCAAAAAGTCTTTTCAGGAATGCGATTTCGACGACGAAAAACTGCTGAAAAGCGCAAAGTGGCATATCGCCAACGCCAAGATGATGGGGCTGTCGCCCGAGGAATATGCCCGGGAATACGCCGCGGAACGGGATATCGACGAGGTGACGAAAATTTATTCGCGCTATCAGGCTCACCTCAAGGAGAATAATTCCCTCGATTTCGACGATTTACTCAACGAGACCAGATTGTTGCTCAAGCGGAACGACGAGGTGCGGGAGTACCTCGGGGGACGGTTCCGCTATATTCTCGTGGACGAGTTTCAGGATACCAACGCCGTGCAGTTCGAGATCATCCGCATGCTCGCGTCCGTGCACGGGAATGTGTTTGCGGTGGGCGACGACGACCAGTCCATTTACGGCTGGCGGGGGGCGAAGCTGGAAAATATCCTCGGTTTCGAGAAATTTTTCCCCGGCGCGCAGACTTTCAAGCTGGAACGCAATTACCGCTCCACCAAGAATATCTTAAAGCTCGCCAACGCCGTCATCCACAACAACGGGCGGCGGCGGGACAAGACCCTCTGGACGCAGAACGGCGAGGGCGAAAAGCCGCAGGTGTTCGAGGCGGAGGAGGAGAGCGGCGAGGCACGCTACATAGCGCACACCATTGCGGGGCTGGTCGGCCGCGGGTATAAATATTCCGATTTTGCCGTGCTGATGCGCCTCAACGCGCTCACGCGTTCGTTTGAGCAGGAGTTTACCTCCGACGGTATTTCCTATAAGGTGTTCGGCGGCTTCAAGTTCTTCGAGCGGAAGGAAATCAAGGACCTGCTCGCCTATCTGCGGCTCATCAACAATCCTTTCGACAGCGAGGCGGCCGTCCGCATCATCAATTTTCCCAAGCGCGGCATCGGCGCCAAGACGGTGGAAACGCTGGAAAATTACGCCTATGAGACGGAATTGTCCGTTTATGACGCACTGTTCGACCTGGACGGGCTCGGCTTCAATGCGGGCACGAAGCAGAAGCTCGCCGATTTTGCGGCGCAGGTGAAGGGCTGGATCGTGGACAGCCAGGAACTGCCCGTCAACGAGCTGGTGAAAAAGATCGTCGCGGACACGAAAATGCGCGAGGTCTATGCCGACGAGAGCGACGACAGCATCAACAAACGGGCCAACATAGAGGAATTTATCAATTCCGTGGACGAGTATTGCCGCCTGAACGAGGGCGCCGACCTCACCGATTATCTCAATCAGGTCACGCTGAGTTCGGATACGGACGAGATGGACGACAGCAATTACGTCACCCTCGCCACCATCCATTCGGTGAAGGGGCTGGAATTCAAGTGCGTGTTCATCGTCGGGCTGGAGGAGAACGTCATGCCCGTCACCCGCGCCGCAAACAGCGAGGAGGACCTCGAGGAGGAAAGGCGTCTGATGTACGTCGCCGTCACCCGCGCCCGGGAACGGCTGTATCTCACCCGCTCCAAAAGCCGCTATCTCTACGGCAAGCGGGAGCCCACCGCCCGTTCCCGCTTTTTGAAGGAACTCTCCGCCGAGCTTTCCCACCCCCGGGAAGCCCGCCCTGCTTTCCGCGGCTACGGCGACGACGGCTGGTTTGCCGACGACGACCCCGAGGCGTTCGGGAATGCCGCATACGGAGAGGGCAGGTATGCGCCGAACGGCGGAAACCGATACAGCGGGGCACGCCGCGGAAACGGTTACGGAGGGTACGGAAATTATGGCGGCTACGGGCGTTCGGCGTACGAAAGCTCCGCGCCGCGGCGGGTGGGAAACTATCGGGAGGACGTGTCGAAGGGGAGCGCGGCGGGGGCGTTCACCTACGGCGCCGCTTCCTCCCAGAGGCCGAAAACGGCGGGAAAGGACCCTTCGGCTTTCCGCACGGGAATGACGGTGGAGCATCCGAAATTCGGCAAGGGAACGGTCGTCGCGGTGCGCGGCGCGGGGGCGAATACCATTCTGGACATCGCCTTTGCGGGGTTGGGGATTAAGCAGTTGTCCGCCGCGCTCGCCCCCCTCACAGTTGTTTGAAACGTTATTCATCGTCCGAATGCATTGTCGCCCTTGCGTTTTTGCTTGCTCATTTACGTCTGAGTAAACTCGCGGCGCAAAATCCGCGGGCTTCGCGCCTCGGACGCGACTAACGCTTCAAACTTCGGTTGAACCCACCACCCTGCCTCCCCTTTTTGTCAAAGGGGAGGTGCCGAGCGGAGCCCGCAGAACAATCCCTCAGTCTGCCTATGGCAGACAGCTCCCTTTACACAAAGGAGCCTTGGGAAAAAGGCGTTTTGACCTTTTCTTTCCACAAAGGAGCCTCGGGAAAGCGGAGCCTCGATTTGCTCCCTTGGCGGAAAGGAGTTCGACAATTCAAAAAAATGCAGTCAGTCCGCTATTGACAAACGGGAAAAACGTGTTATAATAATTCTGCAAATGCGGAACGGATAGGTGTGCGATGACACAGAGAGAAATTACCGACATTCTCAACAAATGGGCGTACGAGTATTACGTCCTCGACAACCCCAGCGTCTCCGACAAGGAGTATGACGAGCTGTA
>CALWAU010000008.1 GCA_944375795.1 uncultured Clostridia bacterium
AGGGAATAACTCTACCTTTGGGACGTTTGCAATTGTATGCAGTTTTATGCAAATAGGGCAGAATTAGGGCGTTTCAGAGCGTTTCGGACAGAAAGACAATCAAGGAATAACTCTACCTCGCAATTCATGCTCAAAAAGTTTGCAATTGTACCTGATTGTATGCAGTTGTACCTGTGAGCATTTCCTTGAAACCCCATATTTAGTGATAATATAAAGAAAAAACCACCAAATCTGGTGGTTTTTTTGGAGCTGATAGCGGGATTTGAACCCGCGACCTCGTCCTTACCAAGGACGTGCTCTACCTACTGAGCCATATCAGCAAATGAAGTTTTTGCCGAATTTTGAGGGGTTTCGGCATACCCCGTTTTATGCGCCGATATTCCTTACCAAGGACGTGCTCTACCTGCTGAGCCATAGCAGCATCTGGGATAAACGCCTTTGCTGCACCGCCTTTCTGCCTTTTTCCGCCGCATTTGCGCTACTGTCCTATTATAGTTTAATTCACGCATATTGTCAAGCCGAAAAAGGGGCTTTCGGAAAATTTTCGCAAAAAATTTTCCGGACAGCGGAAAATGCCGCCCGGAAAACCTTTTGCCCATCGCCGCGAAACGACCGCTTTCTTAATCTATTTCGATAAACTCTGAAAGAACAGAGGCGAAATCCGTCCCCGGCAAGCCGGGAAGAAATCCTCGGTACATCAACTCCCCGCCCGAATATATCTCCTTCGTTCCTTTCCGGGCATACATGCTATCTTCTTTCAACCCGCGCAGCCGCACAAAATCTCTGCCCGCATTGGCGGAAGCGAGCGTACGGACGCACAGCACGACGGCCCGCTTTTTATCCTTAGACGTGAGCTGCCAGGCCGTAAACGTCCCGCCCGAAAACGCCGAAACCAACACCGAAAAATCCCCTTCGCGGACGAGCGGCTCGATTTCGCGATAGCGGGCAATCTGATTTTTGATTTCCGACTTGTCCTCCGCCGAAAGCTCTGCCACGTTGAGTTCGTACCCGAAGGTACCGAAGGAAGCGACATTTGCGCGCGTGGAAAAAGGCGTAACCCTTCCCACCTGATGATTGGGACACGCCGTAACGTGTGAACCCATCGCACTGAGCGGATAGCAGAGCGCCGTTCCCTCTTGAATTTTCAGACGTTCGATAGCATCCGAAACATCGCTCGTCCAAATCAAAGGATGATAGCAGAGCATTCCCGCATCGAAGCGACCGCCCCCGCCCGAGCATCCCTCGAACAGTACATCGGGATATTTTTCCGTAATATAACCGAGCACCTCATAGAGACCGAGATAGTACCGATGCACGAACGCGGGTTCCGTGATCTCGGCCATGGAGCGATTCATATCCCATTTGATATAGGAAATTTTTCCGCAGGACAAAAGCTTGTCGAGAAAACTTTTGGCAAACTCCACCACTTCCCTCTTCGTGAGGTCGAGCACCTGCTGATTGCGTCCAAGTACGGGGGGATGTTTCCGGCAGGCAATGGGATAGTCGGGATGCTTTTCCAGAAGCTCGCTGACGGGATTTGCCATTTCGGGCTCCACCCAGATACCGAATTTCAGACCGAGGGCATTGATTTTATCCGCGATCCCCTCCACTCCGGAAGGCAACTTTTCGGGATTGGCATACCAATCTCCAAGGGAAGTACTGTCATTTTTACGGTGCCCGAACCAGCCGTCGTCGAGCACGAACAACTCGATTCCCGCCTCTTTCGCATGTCGGACGATATTGAGGATTTTTTCCTCATCAAAATCGAAATATAAACTCTCCCAGCTATTGACGAGCACGGGACGGGGAGCGGTGCGAAAACGTTGCGGGAGAATATGCGCGCGCATGAAATCGTGATATTCGCGGCTCATGCCGTCCAACCCCTCCGCAGAGAAGCACAGGAGACATTCCGGCGTCTGAAACGCTTCCCCGGGCGCCAGATCCCAACGGAAACCGCCGTCGTGAATGCCGCACATGGCACGGATGTTGTCGTAGGCATCCACATTTATCTGGAAGCGGTGATTGCCGCTGTATACGAGCAAAAGACCGAGTGCTTCCCCGCTTGCATTCGTCGCCGTACGGTCGCACAGCGCAACGAAGGGATTGAGGTAATGGCTGCTTTCTCCCGTCCGGCTTCCGATTTCGGAAATCCCCTGAAAGAGCGGATGTCTCTCTATATTGCGTTCTTTTGCCCAGGCGCCGCGCAGCGTGATCATATCCGTTTCCCGGGCGCGTTTCCCGGCGATATCGAGAGAACAGGAAAACGCCTTCGTCAGACACACGGGGCCGTTACCCGCATTGATGATGCGGGCGCTGCGCGCAATGACGTCGCTGTCGTCGAAAACCGTGTAAGAGAGCCGAATTTCTATCCCGTATGCCTCGTCGGAGAGCGTGACGACGAGCGTTTGGCAATTTTCCCCGTTCGCCTTCGAGGAGGGAAGCCCTTCGAACGCGGGCTTTCCGTCGATGATTTCATGGGCTTTATATTTCAGGGAAAGTATGGTATCCCTGCCGTTTTCGAGTACCTGCACCGCCCCCTCTTTCAGATCGTTGTAGCCGAAGGCGGGATACTCCTGTTTTTCCCCTTCCAGAAACACCCGATCGGGCGCAAACGTATAAAAGGAGCGAATTTCCACGGGAACATACGTATAATCGTTTTCCCTGAGCTTCTTGCCGTAATAGTAATGCAAAAGATATCCTTCCTCGTGGATGCGGAGAATGTAGGATACGTTTTTGCCCTGTAAAATCAGATACCTGCCTCTTTCTGTAATCATATTTTTTCCCTCGATAAAATTTTTCGGCAACCGCCGATGAAGAATCCCCTTCCGGAAAACGCCCGAAAACGCCCCCGGAAAGGGAATTTGTCCGTATGAAATTACTTCGCGTATTCCACGCCGCGGAATTCGCGGATGACATTCACCTTGATCTGGCCGGGATATTCGAGCTCCGTCTCGATCTTTTTGGCGATATCCTTCGCGAGGAAGAGCGCCTGCGCGTCGTCCACCTGCTCCGGCTTGACGATGACGCGGATCTCTCTGCCCGCCTGAATGGCGTAACTCTTGTCCACGCCCGGGAACCCGGAAGCGATTTCTTCCAGCTTTTCCAGCCTCTTGACGTAATTGGTCCCCGTCTCTCTCCGGGCGCCGGGACGAGCGCCGGAAATGGCGTCGGCCGCCTGAATGAGCACGGCCTCGACGGTTTTGGGCTCCACGTCGCCGTGGTGCGCCATAATCGCGTTGACGATATTGGCGTTTTCCTTATACTTTTTCGCGAGGTCCGCGCCGATCTGAATATGCGTGCCCTCCTGCTCCTGATCCACCGACTTGCCGATATCGTGCAAAAGACGCACGCGCTTGGCGAAATTGACGTCCAGACCCAGTTCCGCGGCCATCTGTCCCGCGAGGGTGGCGACTTCCATCGAATGCTTATAGACGTTCTGCCCGTAGCTGGTACGGAATTTCAAGCGGCCGATGAGCTTGACGAGCTCGGGATGCAGCCCGAAAATGCCCTGTTCAAATACGGCGGCTTCGCCCGCCTCTTTGATCTGCTGGTCGATTTCCTTGGAGACCCGCTCCACCGTTTCCTCGATGCGGGCGGGATGAATGCGGCCGTCCGCGATCAGCCGCTCCAAAGACAATTTGGCGATTTCCCTGCGGACGGGGTCGAATCCGGAAAGAATGACCACCTCGGGCGTATCGTCGATGATGAGCTCGATGCCCGTGGCGCTTTCGAGCGCGCGGATGTTCCGCCCCTCGCGGCCGATGATGCGCGCCTTCATGTCGTCGTTGGGAAGGGCGACGACGGATACGGTGAGTTCCGAAGCCTGATCGGCCGCGCATTTCTGAATGGCCAGCGCGATGACCTTTTTGGCGTTCATGTCCGCCTCATCCTTCGCCTGCTGCTCCATATTGCGAACCTGCACCGCGACCTCGCGGCGGGTTTCGTCGAGTATTTCTTCGGTGAGGAGCCTCTTGGCTTCCTCGCGCGTGAGTTGGGCGACCTTCTCGAGCTCCTGCACCATCAGCTCGTGCTGGGAGTTGATTTTTTCCTGCATTTTCCTGAGCTCTTCCTCCTGGCGAAGGAGATGATTTTTCTGCTGCTCCAATGCCTCGGACTTCTTGTCCAGCGCGTCCTCCTTCTGGCTTACGCGCTGTTCCAGGCGCTGGATCTCCGCCTTTTTCTCCTTGGTCTCACGCTCGAAATCGTTTCTTAATTTTAAGTCCTGTTCCTTTGCTTCGAGAAGCGCCTCCTTCAAAGCGCGCTTGCTTTCCGTCTGCGCCTCCGATCGGATGCGCCCGGCCTCCGCTTCCGCGTCGCCGAGAATTTTGCGGACGCGCTCGTCCGCCTCGCCGACCTTCTTTTCCGTATTCTTCTTATAGATCGTATAACCTGCAAGGACCCCCAACGCCGCAAAGACGATCGCCGCGGCTATGAGGACGCCGATAAATACACCCGTTGGTACGGAGAGAAACAGGACGCTCAAACTTACGCCGTTCATGTTGTGCCTCCTGTAATTAAAATTGAATGAAACATGCGACGGGAAAAACGGTTTGCGAAGCCGGGTATCCCCTCCCGATCCGCATCGCGATTCCCGTCCTTTTTATTTTACAGTAAATTTGTATAAAAGTCAAATGTTTGGGCGGATATTGTTGCCCGCTTTGTGAAATTATTTGTCATTTTTTTCGCAGAGACGGGCGGGGCGCTTCAAAGCGCCCCGCCCGACAAAAAAATTTCAGGTTGCGGAACAAATTTCTTCAATCTTCTTTTTCCGAGGACAGTTCCTCCAGCCACAGCGCCGCGGACGCATCCGAAGGCATGCGCCAGTCGGCGCGGGGAGAAAGCGTCACCGAACCGATCTTTACCCCGTCCGGCAGACAGGAACGCTTGAATTGCTGCGAGAAAAAGCGGCGGTAAAAATTTTTCAGCCATCTGAGAAGGGTTTCCTCCCCGTAAACTCCGCGGAAAGCATATGCGGCGAGATAACGGACCCGCTTGGGGGAATCTCCGCAGCGGAGAACGCGGTAGAGGAAAAAATCGTGCAGCTCGTAAGGACCGATGAGGTCCTCCGTGCGCTGAGAAATTTTTCCGGCCTTGTCGGGCGGAAGCAGCTCGGGAGAAATCTCCGTGGCAAGGATATCCGAAAGCACCCGTTCCTCCTCTCCTCCCTTCCTTGCCCCCTCGTAACGGACGAGGTGGCGCACCAGCGTCTTGGGTACGGAGGCATTGACCGCATACATGGACATATGATCCCCGTTGTAAGTGCACCAACCGAGCGCCAGCTCGCTCAAATCCCCCGTGCCGATGACGAGCCCGCCCGTCTGGTTGGCAATGTCCATCAGAATCATCGTCCGCATGCGGGCCTGGGAATTTTCGTAGGTGACGTCCGTTTTCCCGGGGTCGTGACCGATATCCGCAAAGTGCTTTAAGACGCTCTCCGAAATGTCGACGGTGCGGCAGCCGGCCCCGACGCAGGAAATGAGCCGCAGGGAATTGCGGAACGTCCGCTCCGTCGTACCGAAGCCGGGCATGGTCACCGCGACGATCTCCTCCGCGGGCTTTTCGAGAATTTCAAAGGCGCGGGCCGTCACCAGAAGCGCCAGAGCGGAATCGAGACCGCCGGAAATGCCGATGACCGCCGTCTTGGCGCCCGTATGCCGCAGGCGCTTGGCCAGGGCGTTGGCCTGGAGGGAAAGAATGAGTTCGGCGCGGGTACCTAACTCCGCGCTCTCCTCGGGCACGAAGGGCGTCCTCGGGATTTTGCGCAGGGAAAGATCGCCGTCGCCGACGAAATTTCCCCTCCGGATCTCGTAACCGCCCCCTTCGCAGTCGGCGCCCTCGAAGGTGGTGAGCCTGCGCCGCTCGGCCGCGAGGAAGGAAATATCCGCCTCTGCGACGGAAGTCTGTCCCGAGAAGGGAACGCTTTCCGCGAGGATGCTTCCGTTTTCGGCGATCAGATTATGCCCCGCGAAAACCATATCCGTCGTGGATTCGCCCGCGCCCGCGTCGGCATATACGTACGCGCAGACGCTGCGTCCCGATTGCGAACGGACGAGCATGCGGCGGTAATCCGCTTTTCCGATGGTCTCGTCCGAGGCGGACAGATTGACGACGACGGTGGCCCCGTGCGCCGCATGAGAGGAGGAAGGCGGCGTCCCCGCCCACAGATCTTCGCAGATCTCGCACGCCACCCGCACGTCGGGATTGTTTTCGTCCGCAAAGATCTGTTTGGCGCCGAACGTCAGGCCCTCCCCGCTTTCCTCCCCTTCCCAAAGGCGGACGGGAAAATTCTCCGGGGGCGCCGGAGAAAAATACCTCTTTTCGTAAAATTCCGAATAATTGGGAATATGCGTTTTCGGCACGATCCCCAGCACCCGGCCGTCGCAGACCGCGGCGGCGCAGTTGTACAGCTTTCCGCCGTGCGCGAAGGGAAGCCCCACGAACACCAGCATGGAAATCCCCTTCGTGAAGGCGGTGATTTCTTTCAGCGCCGCCCTGCAGCCGTCGATGAGAAGGGGCTGCAAAAACAAATCGCCGCAGGTATAGCCACAGAGGCCGAGCTCCGGAAACGCGAGGATCTCCGTCCCCGCGTTTGCCTGCCGCGCGATTTCCTCCTCGATTTTGAGGGTATTGAATTTTACGTCCGCGACCTTGAGCTCGGGGCTGGCGGCCGCGATTTTCACAAAACCGTACTTCATTTTATTCCTTTTGCCGAAGCGAAAACGTCAGACGGTTTCCGCGGGTTCCGCCTCCGCGGGCTTGCCCTTTGCCGCCTCGCGGATCTTACCCTCTATCTCGGCGCGGATCTCCGGATTGTCCTTGAGGTACTGCCGCATCTTTTCGCGGCCCTGCGCCACCTTGTTCCCCTCATAGCTGAACCAGGCGCCGCTCTTCTCGATGATGTTGTACTGCAAGCCCGTATCGATGATGCAGCCCTCCTGCGAAATGCCCTCGCCGAACACGATGTCGAACTCCGCCTGCTTGAAGGGGGGCGCGAGTTTGTTTTTGACGATTTTTGCCTTGGTGCGGTTGCCCATGATGCCGTCGCCGTCCTTGAGGGCTTCCGTGCGGCGCACGTCGATGCGGACGCTGGCGTAAAATTTGAGCGCCTTGCCGCCCGGGGTGGTTTCGGGATTTCCGAACATCACCCCCACTTTTTCGCGGAGCTGGTTGATAAAGATGACGCAGGTGTGCGACTTATTGACGATGGCGGTCAGTTTGCGGAGGGCCTGGGACATCAGCCGCGCCTGCAAGCCGACGTGGCTGTCCCCCATATCCCCTTCGATTTCCGCCTTGGGCGTGAGCGCCGCCACCGAGTCGATGACGATCATGTCCACGGCCGAGCTGCGCACGAGCGCGTCGGTGATGTCGAGCGCCTGCTCGCCGGTGTCCGGCTGAGAGACGTACAGATTGTCGAGGTCCACCCCGAGCTTTTTCGCATATACGGGGTCGAGCGCGTGCTCCGCGTCGATGAACGCTGCGACGCCGCCGAGCTTCTGCGTCTCCGCGATGGCGTGCAGCGCCACCGTCGTCTTGCCCGAGGATTCGGGGCCGTAAATTTCGATGATCCTGCCGCGCGGCATGCCGCCGATCCCGAGCGCGAGGTCGAGCGTGAGGCAGCCGGTGGGGATCACTTCGATCTCCGTCTGTCCCGCCTCGTCGCCGAGGCGCATGATGGAACCCTTGCCGTACTGCTTTTCGATTTGGAGCAAAACGGCGTCGAGCGCCTTCATTTTATCGGCGTTCAGCTTTCCTTTTCCCGTCGTTTCGCTGCCGGATTTTTCGTTTGCCATATGTCAGTCACTCCTGTGTTTTTTTTATTTTCAAAGATTTTTCAATTGTCGGTACGCGAGAAAGAGCGCATAATTTATCGCCGTCTCCGTGATTTCCCTGCGGGAACCTTCAAAGCGATAGCGATATACGTACACCTTTTCCCGCAGCCCGACGGCGAGATAGCAAAGCCCGACGGGCAGCTCCGTCCTGTCCGACTTGGGCCCCGCGAGGCCGGTCGTCGCGATCGATATGTCGCAATCCCCCGAAGCGATGAGCCCGGCGGCCATTTCGTAGGCGGTCTCGTCGGACACGGGCCCCACCGTTTTCAAAGTATACTCCGAAACGCCCAGGCGCTTTATCTTTGCACGCTCGTCATACGTATTCAGTCCCTCGAAGTACACTTCGCTGGCGCCGGGAACGGATACGATGCGGCGCGCGACGCCTCCGCCCGTAAAGGATTCCGCGACGCTGATCTTTTTGCCGCGGAGCTTCAGAAGCTGCACCAGCCTCTTTTCTATCGGCGTGTCGTCCAGCGCGTACACGCTGTCTCCCAGCCCCTCCGTCAAAAGGCGCAGAACGTCGTCCGTGAGCATCTTCGGAACGGAGGAATCGTAGACGATTTCGATGACGTCATCGGCATGGCTCCTTCTGTCATTATACGTCAATCTGTCCCCGCTCATGCGTTTCGCGTCCGCGAGCAGCTTTTTTACCGTCTCCCCGTCCGCGCCCATCGCGCGCACGACCATGCGGTCGAACCGCACGCCGTACTTGCGTTCGAGAAAGGGAACGCACACGCCGCGGACGTATTCCGCGCCCGATTCCCCGCCGTCCGCAGACAGCAGAAAGAGGGAAAAATCCCCCTCTCCGAAAATCCCCGCGCCGGACAGGGTGCGCTGAGCAAAGGGCGCCTTCACCAGCCCCGCGAGAAAATCGCCGACGCGGACGAGGGAAGCCCGCTCCGCGACCACCGCCAGATTTTCCGCCTCCGAACGAAGCCCCGAGACCGCCTCCGAAAAGCCCTCCTCGTCCTCCGAGGAAAGAATGCGTATTTCGGAAAAGGGATAGCCCCCCGAAAGAAACGCGTCCGCGACGCAGGCAAAATCGAGCGAAGCGAGGCCGTCCTTGCAATTTCTCAATACGATGCAGGCGTTTTTCATCTGACAGTGAACCCTCGATTGTATATTCCCTCGTCCGTCACCGTTCGTTGTCCGCCAGGACCTGCCTGTTTTTCAGCACGTACGAGACGCCCGACCAGACGGTGAGGACCACGGCGACGGCAAACAGCACCAGCCCGATGACGTTGAGCACCTTTCCCGCTGTCCCCGAAAAGTCCGCGGAGAGGAGAAGGAAGAAAATGCATACGTCCTGGAAGGTAGTCTTGTATTTGCCGAGTTTTTCCGCGGCGAGGACGATCCCCGAAGCCGCGGCTATCTGGCGGAAAGCGCTGATGATCAGCTCCCGCGCGAGAATGACGCAGATACAGACGGCGCCCGCGATATAGCACCACGTCCCGAACAGTCCGAAAATATTCTCCGCCGTGAGCGCCAGAATGAACGCCGTCGCGACCAGCACTTTGTCCGCGATGGGGTCGAGAAATTTCCCGAGGTTGGTGACGAGCCCGCGCGAACGGGCAATGTGCCCGTCCAGCATATCGGTGAGCGCCGCGGCCGCGAAAATCACCGCCGCAATCACGCGGTTGTAAGGCACCGCCTCGAGATAGAAAAAGAGAATGAACACGGGGATCATGCAGATCCTCACGACGGAAATCTTATTGGGCAGATTCATGCGCGATAGTCCTCCGTGGCGCCGTACAGGTCATAGCTGTCGGAGCCGTTTATGATGACCCGGAGCGTCTCACCCTGAGCCGCTTCCCGGGCGTTGAAATATACCTTTCCGTCGATGTCGGGCGCACTGAAATACGCCCTGCCGACGAAACAGCCTCTGTCGTAATCGATCCCGTCGCAGAGCACCTCCAGCTCCTTTCCGACAAACGAGGAGAGAAAGGCCTCCGAAACGGGCCGCTGCGCCTCGTACAGCTCCCGCACGCGACGGCGCTTGGTGGAGGGATGCACCTGGGGCGACATCCTCGCCGCGGCGGTATCCGGCTCCCGCGAGTAAGCGAAAAAGCCGCAGTTGACGAGCCCCGCCTCGCCGAGAAAGGCTTTGAGACCCTCGTGCTCCTCCTCCGTTTCCCCGGGGAACCCCGCGATGAACGTGGAGCGCACCGCGATCCCCGGAACGCGTTTCCGAAGCTTGTCCAAAAGCCCGAGATACTCCTTTCGGCTCCCCTTCCGGTTCATGAGCTTCAGGATACGGTCCTCCGAATGCTGCAAGGGAATGTCTATGTACCTGACGATCTTTTCGTTTTGCGCGATCTCGTCCATCAACGCGTCCCCGATGACGTCGGGATAACAGTACAAAAGCCGCAGCGAGCGGATATTGTCCAGCCGCGAAAGGGAACGGAGAAGGTGCACGAAACGATTTTCTCCGTACAGATCCTCCCCGTAACGGGTGGTATCCTGCGCGACCACGATGAGTTCCGAAAGTTCGCCGAGCCCTTCCGCCTCCCGCAGGAGCTGTTCCTCGGGATAAGAGACATACTTTCCGCGGATCTTCGGAATCAGGCAATACGTACAGTGATTGTTGCAGCCGTCCGCGATTTTGAGATAAGCGTAATGCGCGGGCGTGGTGAGGACCCGTCCGGAGCAAAAGCCGTCCGCCCCCTTTCCCACAAAATTTTCCCGCGCGCCTTCCGCGTACGATTTTTCCAGCGCGTCGAAGATCCGCCCGTAATCGCGGGTGCCGAGGAACACGTCCGCCTCCGTGAGCGGCCCGAACAGCTCGCCGATGAATTTCTGGGGCAGGCACCCCGTCACCGCAAGTTTCTCCAGCTTGCCCCGCTCCTTATACGCGGCGCATTCCAGAATCGTGTCGATGGCTTCCCGCCTGGATTCTTCGAGGAAAGCGCAGGTATTGACGATGACGATCTGCGCCTCGGACAGGTCGTCCGTGAGCGTACAGCCGCGCTTCTTCAACCGGAACAGCAGCTTTTCGCTGTCCACCCGGTTTTTGTCGCAGCCGAGAGAGATGATACCGAATTTTTTGTTTTCCAGCATTCCGTTTTTCCCGTATCGGGTCCGCCTCAAAGCGGCCCGTATTTAAGCTCGAATTCTTCCTTCGTGATGAGCACTTTTCTCGCCTTTGCGCCGTCGAATGCGGAAATATAGCCCATATCCTCCATCCATTCGATGATTTTGCCCGCCTTGTTATAGCCGACCGAGCATTTGCGCTGAATCATGGAAATAGAGGCGCTGCCGCTTTGAATGATGTAGCGGAGGGCGTCGCTGTATACTTCTTCGACGCTGTCGTCGTCCCCGTCGTCCGAATCTTCGCCCGCGGAACGGGTGTTGTTGATGAAATCGGAAACGGTTTCGTCGAAATCCGCCTCGTTGTTGGCCTTGATGTAATTGACGACCTTCTGGGCGTCCTCCGAGGAGATGGACGCACCCTGAACGCGGCAGGGCGTGTTCATTCCCGCCATGAGATAGAGCAAATCCCCCATGCCCAGAAGCTTCTGCGCACCCGAAGCGTCGAGAATGACCCTCGAATCGACGTCGGAAGCGACGGAGAAAGCGATTCTGGTGGGCAGGTTTCCCTTGATGGTGCCCGTGATGACGTCCGCCGACGGACGCTGGGTGGCGAGAATGAGGTGAATGCCCGCCGCGCGCGATTTCTGGGTGAGGTTCTGTATCCGGTCCTCCACTTCCTTTTTGGCGGAAAGCATCAGATCGGCAAGCTCGTCCACGATGATGACGATCTTGGGCAGTTTCTCCTCCCCCGCGGGCAGGGCGGCGTTATACTCATCCACGTTGACGACGTACGTCCCCGAGCGGCTCATCTGCTCGAACAGCTCGTAACGGCGGTTCATCTCCCCGATCGCCCAGTTGAGACTTTGAATCACCTTGTTGATTTCCGTGATGATTTCGTTGATCATCAGGTGCGGCAGATGGTCGTAAATGACGAACTCCGTCTTTTTGGGGTCGATGAGAATGAGCCGAAGCTCCTGGGGAGAATATTTGTAAATCAGACTGATGATGAGGCTGCGCAAAAACACGCTTTTGCCCGAGCCCGACGCGCCCGCCACCAAAAGGTGGGTCATCTTGCAGATGTCGCCGTATATCTTGCGGTTGCCGACGTCCTTCCCCATCGCAAACACGAGCGCCGTCGGCTTGGACTTGGTAAATCCGTCCCCCGTCAGCATGCAGCCGAGCTGCACGAACTGCCTGTTTTTGTTGGGCACCTCGATGCTCACCGCGCCGTCCTCGAAATTGGGGTAGATATTCACCCCCTTGCTGGCGTAGAGGTTCATCGCGATTTCCTGGTCGAGCGAAACGACCTTCCGCGCCGAAATGTTGCGCGGAATGACGACGTTGTACCTCGTGACGGTGGGACCGTACGTGACGGACCCTATCGTCGCATCGGAAACCTTGAAGGCCTCGAGCGTCTCCAATATGGTCTGCTTGGTGTTTTCCACCTCTTCCGAACTCGCGTCCGGCTCCACGTCGCGGCAATCGAAATAATCGAGCGGCGCCGTCTGGTAGGGAACGTTGACGCGGCGTTTCTTGGGGGCGGGAGGCGGCTCCGGTTTTTTCTCCCGGGGGGCGGGTTCCTCCCGATTTTCTTCCCGGCCGAAAAGCCCGTCCGAACGCCCGAAGGCTTCCCCTCTCCGCCCCGCGGAATCGTCGTCCGTCAGCGAGGCGCGGGAAACGCTTTCCCGTCCCCTGTCCGGCTCTCCGAAATCCGAGCGGAGGCTGTACGGGTCGTCCTCCTCGTCGAAAATATTCTTTCTGTCCTCCTCCGGGGCCTCATCTTCTTCGGGCACTGCACGCCCCCGGAAAGTCTCCTCCCCGCCGCGGGCGGACGGAAAATCGTCCTCCTCGGAGGCGAGGGAACCGAACAGCCCCCGTTCGGAATCCTCGCGGGAAGAAGGGCGTTCTTCCTCCTCCTGCAATCCGTAAATATTGGGATTGGAGGTGGAAAAAATATCCATGAAGCTGGGCCGGGCGGAATCTTCCCGCTTTTCCTCTCCCCTCCCCTCTTCCGGGAGAGCCGCATCGCGCGCGGGCGGCTGAGGTTCGGGACGCACGGGCTGAACGGGTTGAACGGGCTGTATAGGCTGCACGGGCTCGGACCGCATCGATTCGGACCGCATCGGTTCGGGCGGAGCGGAACGGGCGGGCGGAATAAAATCTTCCCTGCGGACTTCTCCGCCGCGGGTCTCCGCCCCGAAAGCGTCCCCGTAAGCGAACGGACGGGTGGGAGATACGGGCGGCGCAGATTGTGCGGGCTGCGCAGGCGGCACATTCCGCGCGGAATCGCTCTCCCCGGCGGCTTTGCCGAAACCGGGTTCCTCTCCGCCTTCGTGCAGCGTCCGCGGCGTATATAAATCCTTTCCCCGGGCGTTGTCCGTCAAAATTTTTGCCGGGCGGGCGGGCTCCTCTCCCCCGTTCACCGAATCGGCATACGCCGAAGAATAAGAACCGGAAAATCCGCCCTCGTAAACGGTGGGCTGATTGGGGTCGGCGGGAGGCCGCTTGTTGACGTTGGCATTATTGTCGAAAATCAGATTCTTCCGATAAATTTCCGCGGGCGTACCGCCGAAGAGAAATTCGCGGCTCTTCTGATACTCATAATTTGCATCGGCCGCGGAAGCCGGCGGCTCCGCCGTCGGCGCGGAAGGCGTTCCGAAGGGAGAAAAGGCATTGTTTTCCCTCTCCCGGGGCAGCTGAACGGGATAAGGCGTCCCGCGCGGCGTTCCGTCGGGAAGGGTGACCCCCGGCCTCTGGCGGACCTCCGGCCGCACGGCATATTCGCGACGGCCGTACTGCCCCGCGGAATAGGGCTCGTCGGGAGCGGCGGGCGACGGATCCGTCTCGGGCGTCCGGGCCTGTCCCGCGGCGGGAGAACCATTGGGCCACGGAGTTCCGTAAACGGGCTCCCCGTCGGAGCGAACGCGATTTTCGCGGACGGGCGGAGAAAAAGTCCCCTCCCCTCCCGCGGGCATTCCGCTTCCGGGAAGGGCGGATTCGCCCCGCCCTTTCTCCGCCTTGCCCTCCGTTTTCTTTGCCCTGCGGGGCAGCGATTTGCCCGCCCAGAAATAGACGGAAAGATAGGCAAACAGCAAAAACAGCACGGAAAAAATCACGAGCGCGCCGATCCGCGTCGTCAGCCGCGCGAGGGGATACACGAGCAGCGCCCCCGCCCAGCCCGCCGGCGTGGCGGCATCGATCCCGTGCGCGCCCTCGCCGGGTGCGCGGAAGCAGCGGGAAAGATATCCCGACAAATCCCAGGAATAGGTAAAGGCGGTATGTACGATGAGCATCGCGCAAACGACGGCGACGGCGAGCGTCGCCGCGACCTTGCGGTTGCGGACAAATCGTTTTCCGATGAACGAAGCGACGGAAAGATAGACGGCGGCGAGAAGGATCGGATAGGCCAGATAACCGAACAATCCGAGCAAAAAGGAATTGACGGCGATGCCGATATTACCGAAAATCAAAGACCGCGTGCACAGAATGAGAAAAGCGAGCGCGGAAAACAGAGCGCATACCGCGCTCACGCTCTCCCGGGTGACGATACCGGACTCCTTTCCCCTCTCCTTTTCGTCCTTTTCCTTTTCGCGATTTTCTTTCAAGGCTGACACCTCCCCGTTTATACCTATTTATTATAACATTTTTTTTCGCTTTTATCAATTGTATTTAAGCAAAAAAACGGCGGCGGGAAAGAGTTTTTTTCTTTTTCTCCTTCCCGCCGTCTTTACAGAAGCGTCCGAACGCCTCCCCGGCGCTCACTTATTCAGTTCCCGCAGCAGATACCGCGCCGCATAGTAAATGTCCCCCGCCCCGAGAAACAGCGCGATGTCCCCCGGCTGCAGAGTGGCTTTCAGCCATGTCCTCAGCTCCCGCACGCTTTCGGCGTACAGGCAGTTTCCCACGTTCCGGGCCAGCGTCTTTGCGCTTCCCGCCTCGTCGAAATACTCCCTCGCCGGATACGTCTTATAAATCATGAGATTTTTCACGGGCCGGAGCGCCTTTACAAAATCCTCCATCAGCAGCTTGGTCCGCGAATAGGTATGCGGCTGAAAAACCGCGTACAGCCGTCCGCGGCACATTCCTTCCGCCGTCGCAATCGTCGCGGCGATCTCGCGCGGATGATGGGCGTAATCGCAGATAAAAGAGGCGCCCCCGTAGCTTCCGATGCACTCGAAACGCCTCTTTACCGCCGTAAACGTCTCCAATCCGCGCACGATTTCCCTTTCGTCGAACCCGTAGCCGCGCATCGCCGCAAACGCCGCCAGAGCGTTATAGACGTTACAGCGCCCCGCGGCGTTCAGGCGTATCCGACAGAGCGCCTTCCCGTATTCCGCCACCGTAAAGGAATACCGCTCCCCCGTCTGCCGCAGATCGACGGCGCGGTAATCGGCGTCCGCGGCGTCGATGCCGAAAGTGGAAAAATCCCCCAGATTCCGGCACCTTTCGTCGTCGGCGCAGACAAAAGCGAGCTCCGCGCCCTCACAATAATTTCGGAAAGTCTCGACGAGCTCATCCAGATCGCGATAGCATTCCATGTGGTCGCGGTCGATATTCAGAAGAATCGCGCGGTCCGAACGGATATCCAGCAGATTTTTTTTGTATTCGCACGCCTCCGTGACGAAAAAATCGCTGCCGTTCATGTAAAAATTTCCGAATTCGCAATCCTCTCCCCCGATGTGCGCCGCAAAGCGGACGCCCGTCTCTTTGAGTACGTGCGCGCACATGGCGGTGCAGGTGGTTTTTCCGTGACTCCCCGCCACGGCGACGACGTGCGAAAAATCCCCGCAGATTTCCCCGAGCAGCTCCGACCTCTTTCGGACGAGCTTTCCCGCCCGCCGCGCCGCGGAAAGCTCCGCATTGTCGTCGGAGACCGCGCTGGTGTATACCACCTCGTCCGCCTCCGAAAGGCACGGGTTTTCCGCATCCGAGCCGACGAAGACGCGAACGCCCAGAGAAATCAGTTCCTCCGTCCGCTCCCCCGCGGCCATGTCGCTGCCCGATACCTCGAGGCCGCGCGCGAGCAGATATTTCGCCAATGCACTCATGCTCACGCCGCCGATGCCGATAAAGTAGAATTTACGAATGTTTTCCCGATGTCCCGCCCGCATGAAATATATATATGAGGTATAACGAATTTTTATGCCGGCTATCGCATATTATTATAGAAAAAAACAAAAAAAGTTAATCGAAATACTTGAAATTTTTATGACAATGTGATAGAATAGTGATAATATAATCAAAAATACTGATAACGGGGTGTTGCAGTATGAATATTTCGGATATAAGGGTAAAAATATTGGATTCCGGAGGCAAAATAAAGGCCGTTGCCGCCATTACCTTTGACGCTTGCTTCGTCGTGCACGACGTCAAAATTATTCAGGGGGCGGAGAGCTTGTTCGTCACCATGCCCGGCCGCAAATCGACGGACGGGAAATATAAGGACATCGCCCATCCCATCGATACGCCGACGCGGGAAATGATTTCGTCCGCCGTGCTGAACGCTTATGAAGAAGCGCGGCAAGCGGCCGCCCGGGCCTGAAGTCTGACCCGCACGCTCTTTTCTCCCCTTCGGGGGAAATCTTCCCATGTTCATTCATAATTCTGATTTATTCTTCCTTAAAGGGAAAGGCGTCCGTGCTGAACGGGCGCCTTTTCTCTGCGTCATCGGACGTCGATTTTATTTATTGTCCGAATTTTTCCTGATAAAATAGTCCACGAACTTGGGACGGTGCTTTCTGTCCGTCTCCGGTGCGGATTGCTGAGAATAATCGGGAATGGGATCGTCCGGCTCGAAGGGCCGTCCCGCCTGGCGCGCATCCCCGGCCGGATATGCGGGCGCATTGTCGTATCCCCCCTGCCTGGGCGCGGTATAGCCGGGATACTCGGCATAGGGGGCAGGCTGCGCATAATTTCCCTGTTCGGCGGGACGGCCGTAAGAGGGCTGGGAAGAAGGCTGCCGGTCGTATCCGCCCTGAGGCGCATAACCGGGCTGATTATAGCCGCCCTGAGGCGCATAGCCCTGCTGACCGTACCCGCTCTGCGCCGCATAACCGGGCTGCTGAGCGGCCGTATTATAGCCGACCGACGGATTCGGAGAAGAATAGCCGTAAGCGGACTGCGGCGCGGAAGCCGACTGCGCACCCGCCGCCATGTTGGCGCCGCCCATGCCGTTGTTATAAGCGCGGTCGATCTTTTCCGAAAGCGCGGAGACCTTGCGCGCCGTAGCGGAGCGGTCCTCCGTGCCCGTCACGGCCTGTCCGCCGGCGGGGAAGCCCGTCGCGATGATGACCACTTCCACTTCGTCGGACATATTTTCGTCGATGCAGGCGCCGAAGATGACGTTGGCGGAATAATCGATGACCCCTTTCACGAGATCGGCCGCCATCCAGACTTCGTCCAGGGACAAATCCTTTCCGCCGACGACGTTGAGAATGACCGAGCTGGCCCCCTCGATGGTGGTGTTGAGCAGCGGGCTGCACACCGCGCAGCGCACGGCGTCGGAGATCCTCTTTTCGCCCTTCGCCACGCCGATGCCCATATGGGCGAGCCCGCGCGCTTTGAGCGTCGTTTTGACGTCCGCGAAATCCAGATTGATGAGGGAAGGATTGACGATGAGTTCCGCAATGCCGCGAATGCCCTGCCGCAGAACCTCGTCCGCCACTTTGAGCGCGTCGGGGAAGGGCGTGCCCTTGGGAACGACCTCCCGGATTTTGTCGTTGGGGATGATGATGATGGAATCGACCGACTTTCTCAGCTCGTCGACCCCTCCCACGGCGTTATCCATCCGCCGTTTCGCCTCGAAGGTAAACGGCAGCGTGACCACCGCGACGGTGAGAATTTTCATATCTTTGGCGATCTTGGCGATGACGGGCGCGGCACCGGTGCCCGTACCGCCCCCCATGCCCGCCGTAATAAACAGCAAATCGGTATCCTTCAGGGCATTCTGAATGGCGTCCTTATTTTCTTCCGCCGCCGCCTTTCCCACGGAGGGGTCCGCACCCGCGCCGAGCCCCTTGGTCAGCTTGACGCCGATCTGGATGCGGTTGGCGGCTTTGGAGCGCGCCAGCGCCTGATTGTCCGTGTTGACGACGATATATTCCGCGCTCTTTAATCCCGATTCGATGAGGCGGTTGACGGCGTTGTTTCCCGCGCCGCCCACGCCGATAACCTTGATTTTCGCGACCCCGGAAAGATTGTTTGCCGGCTCCTGAACGGAAGAGGAAGCTTCCCCGTACGCCCCCGAGCCGTAGCCGCCGTAATTGTCGTCTCCGAAATTGTTGAACATTATTTTTTTCCTCCGAAAATGTTGAAAATTCTGCCGAAAAACCCGTTCTTCTTTCTGTCGGCGAGCGCCGCGGAAAGCAGTGCGATCCTCGACGAAAAAACGGGCTTATCGTAATAGGGAAGATCGGGACAGACGATCTGCGCCACCCGGCTGAGCCGCTTGGAAATATGCTCCGCCGCGCCGCGGATTCCGCCGATCCCCTCCCCCGTCACAAACAGCGGATTGGAAGCGAAGCTCATCGTGCTCTTGTCCCGGTAATACTTGCCGAAAAAGTTCTCCACGTTTTCGCACAGCTCGTCCAAGCCGTATTTGATGATGTCGTTGATCTCCCGGACGGGATAGGCCGCTTCTCCGCCGTCCGTCCACATCAGGTCCTTGGAGACGGCTCCCCCCGAGACGTTCGCGGAAGCGAGAATATCTTCCGCGGTTTCATAATCCACGCCCAGCCCCTGCATCAGGGAGACGAGGATATATCCCGCGCCGCAGTCGAAAGCTTCTTCGTGCACGATGCCGTTTCCGTAAACGACGGACACCGAGGTGGACAGAAAACCCGCGTCGAGAAAGAACGCATATCCCTCCCTGATTTTGTCGGGCAGCAGATAATGCGCCTGCGCCAACGATTGGGGGATCATCTCCACCCGCCCGAAACCGAGCTCCGAAAGCACCGAATCCACGGCATCGTAAAATTCGTCGGACACGAAATAATAACAGAGCGCCCCTTTGAGGGAGGCGGTGGGAATCCCGTACAAATCGGCCGCGTCGAAATATTTCCGGTTGTCCCCGAGGGCAAAATACATATCCGAACGGCGGACGAAGTGCCCCGTCGCCAAAAGGTCGGCCTGGCCGCTTTCGTACAGAGCGTCGATTTCCTGAGAAGTGATTTTCCGCCGCGAGGGAAAAGAAATGGTATGTCCCTTGGTATAAATGCGGACAAACGCCGCGGGAACGCCCACATAAATTTCCCGAATCGTCCCCTCGTAGCTCTGGCGCACGGAAGTGACGGCGGAAATCACCGCGCTGCGAAAGGAGGCCTCGTCGAGAAAGCCCTCCGAGGAATATCCTTCATATTTTTCGCTTCTGCTGCCGCGGAACACGAACGTGCCGTTGACCCCTTTCGCACCGATGAGAAAGGTGATCTCGTACGATCGTATATCGAGAACGGCAACGCTTTCGTTTTTCATAATTTCCGTCCGCTCCGTAAAACAAAAAGTCGTGAACCTATATATTGCTTCTATTATACACCATTTGTCCGCCGATGTCAACGGATTGAGGAAAAAAAGCGCAAAAAAACGCAGCCATGGCTGCGTTCTCGGGAAATTTTTCCGTTTTTTCAACCGTTTCTCAGATAGGAGACGCGCACCTGCCCCGGCTCGAGCGCATCGTCCGTCACCTCGATCCTGCCCCCGAGCCTTTCATCGGCTTCCAAGCCGATGTAAAAAGCGGCGAAGGCGGCGGCCTTTTCCCTCGTGAGGGTGAGCGGATTGCGGATATACGCCTTTACGCCCTCCCGCATGGTGAGGCAAAAGCTGATGTCCTCATAGGAGGACGTGGGCTTGGAAACCTCCACGGAGACGAGATTGCTCCGCAGGCCGCCGAAGAGGGCGTCCGCTTCTTTGCAGAGGGCGAGAAGGGCGGGAATACATTCGTCTCCGCCGAGGATCTCCCCCCGCTCTCCGGCGGCGGAAAGCCCCGTGACGACGACGTTGTCCGCCCCGTCCGAACGGTTGGCGACGTCCGAACGGATGCCCAGCACCGTTCCGTCCGCGCCGAGTATATAGTAGGAATCCTCCCCCCGCTCGACGGCGAACATCTCGGCGTCCTCCGTCGCTTCGATGACGAGGCGGTTGGGATACTGCCTCCGGAAGGAGATCATGCGAAAATAGGGAAAGGCGGCGAACTCCTCCTCCGCGGCTCCCTCGTCCACGGAAAAAATGCTCTCGTCCTCGTAGCGGGCGAGCAGATTTTTCTGCAGGGCGTCCGCCTCCTCCCTCGCGACGGCCGAAACGACCGATACGTTCAGCGTCACGGCGTCCACCCGATACACGGAATAGACGCCGAGCACCACCGCCGCGATAAAGACGACTGCCGTCAGCAGAATTGCGATTACGTTTCTTTTGTGCATGGTTCTCCTCTCGGCGGCGGGCGTCCCCGACCGCCCGGCGCGCGGCTTTTTATATCCTCACCCGCCGGATGCGGGCGCCGAGCTTTTTCAGCTTGCGTTCAAATTCCGAATAGCCGCGGTCGATATGGGAAAGGTCGGCGACGGAGCTCTGCCCCTCGGCGCCGAGCGCGGCGATGACGAGCGCCGCTCCTCCCCGAAGGTCCCCCGCCGTGACGGCCGCGCCATGCAGCCTCTCCACGCCGCGTATGAGCGCGTTTCTGCCGCGCACGGTGATGTCCGCGCCCATGCGGCGGAGCTCGGCGGCGTACTTGTAGCGAGTCTCGAACAGATTTTCCACGACCAGCGTCGTTCCGCGGCTCGTGCATGCGAGGGCGGAAAACTGCGCCTGCAAATCGGTGGGAAAACCGGGGAAAGGCATGGTCTCTATGAGTTCGGCGGAACGCAACCTGCCGCTGCTTTCCAAGAATATTTTATCATCTTTTCTATGTATTTTGCAACCGTTTTCGCGCAATTTATGCAAAAGAGCCGCAATATTTTCCTCGGGAACCCCTTCCATTTCCAATTCCCCGCCGCAGGAGGCGACGGCGATCAGGAAAGTGCCCGCTTCGATGCGGTCCTTGATGGGGGTATACTCCACCCCCGAAAGGGTCTTTACCCCCTCGATGCAGACGGTGCCGCCGCCCGCGCCGCGCACCCTTCCGCCCATCCGGTTGAGAAAGTTCTGCAAATCGACGATTTCGGGTTCCTTCGCGGCGTTGCGTATGACGGTGGTCCCCTCCGCCTTCACGGCGGCGAGAATGATCTTTTCGGTGGCGCCGACGCTGGGAAAATCCAAGAGGATATCCGCGCCCGTCAGCCTGTCGGCGCTACAGGATATGTAGCCGTTTTCCTCGACGATCTCCACACCCAGGCGCTTGAGCCCCGAAAGGTGCAGATCGATGGGCCGCAGACCTATGTCGCAGCCGCCGGGGTAAGAGATGCGGGCCCGGCGGAACCTCGTGAGCACGGAACCCAGCATAAAAACGGAAGAACGCAGTTCCTTGGTAAGCCGCGCGGGGATCTCGTGGGAAACTGCGTTCACGCTGTCGATGATTACACTGTCTGCCGTCCGGCTGATTTTGCAGCCGAGTTCGCTTAGTATGTGCAACATATTTTCCACGTCCGAGATGGCGGGCACATCCCGTATTGTCACTTGTTCATCGGTTAAAACAGAAGCGGCGAGAAGGGGCAGAACGGCGTTTTTCGCGGACTGTATCTCCGTTTTGCCGCAGAGCTTTCTCCCGCCCTCTATCATAAATTTATCCATAGGCTTAAAGCTCCTTATGTTCCATTGTATGAATCAGCGCCGCCGTTTGTTCCCCCCTTTTCCCGCCGCCCGCGCCGCGGCGTTTTTCCTCGAAATCGCATATAATATCCCCATCGACGCCATCGTGATGACGAGGGAAGTATTGCCCGAGCTGATGAGCGGCAGCGGCAGTCCCGTGGGCGGAATGGCGCCGCTGACGACCAGGGCATTGATCACCGTCTGAATGCCGTACACGAGCGTGATGCCGGACGCGAGCAGAAAGGAGAAGAAATCGTCCGCCTCCGCCGCCGTGCGGATTCCCTTGTAAATGAGGAACCCGCAAACCGCAAACAGGACGAGTATCCCGACGAATCCGAATTCCTCGCCGATGACGGAGAGTATGAAATCGCTTTCGGCAAACGGAAGAAAGCGGTATTTCTGGCGGGAGCGGAACAGCCCCGTCCCGAACCATCCGCCGTTTCCGAGCGCATACAGCGACTGAATGAGCTGATATCCTTCGTCCCGCGGAGACGCCCAAGGGTCGAGAAACGCGCTCAGGCGCAGAAGTCTGTAAGGTTCCATGAGAATGAGCACGGGCACCGCGACGAGCGCGGGGACGAGGATGACGAGAAACCAGCGCATCTTCATGCCGCCGAGAAAGATCATCGCGAGCATGAGGAGCCCCACGCACATGGTCACGGACATATTCGGCTCCAAAATGATGAGCACGCACACGGCGCCGCCCGCCGCGAGCACGGGCAGCATTCCCTTGAAAGAGCGCATGGCGTCCATGTGCTCGGACATATATGCCGAAGCAAAGATGACGAAGCCGTATTTGGCGAGCTCGGAGGGCTGTATGGTCACGCTGCCGAACCCTATCCAGCGGGTGGCCCCGTAATTGCTGCGGCCGACGCCGGGCACAAAGACGAGCGCGAGGAGGACGAGCGGGACGATCAACGCTATGTACCGTATCTTTTTCAGCCTGCGGTAATCGAAGAATCCCGCAAAAATCATGACGATCGCGCCCAGCACAAAGCCGAGCAGCTGCTTCTTCATGAAATAAAATTCGTCCCCGTACTGCGTCTTTGCCGTATACGAGCTGGCGGAGTACACCATCAGCACGCCGAAAGCGGCGAGCAGCAGGGTGACGACGGGAATGGACAAATCGCCGACGGCGCGTCTATTCGTCCTCTCCGCCCTTCCCGGAAGCATCGTCCGAATCCCCTCCCGGGGAAGGCTGCCGCTCCTCTCCGACGGACGCGGCTTCCCGCTCTCCCGCCCCTTCTTCCTTTGCGCGGAAGGATTCTTCTTCAAACGTCCGGACGATTGCGACAAATTTATCACCTCTCTCTTCATAGCTTGCGAACTCGTCAAAGCTCGCGCTGGCGGGGCTTAAAAGAACCGTCTGCCCCCGCTCCGCCACCATGCGCGCCAGGCGCACGGCAAACGCAAAATCCGCGCAGAGGGTAATGCGGTCGAAGCCGCAGCGGAGCGCGCTCTCGAACAGGCGGAAGCGGTTTTCTCCGTAGAGAACGGCGTGCACGACGGGAGAGGAACGCAGGCGGACAAAGAGTTTGTCATAGTCATAGCCCTTGTCCTTGCCGCCGAGCAGCAGCACCGTCTCCTCCTTCATGCACCCCACCGCCTTGACGGTGGCGTCCACGTTGGTGCCCTTGGAGTCGTCCACGTATTTCACCCCGTCCGCCGAACCGACATACTCGATGCGATGGCGTATCCCCTTGAAGGACGCGAGGGAGCGCGCGATGCTCTCCGAACTCACCCCCATGACCTTCGCGGCCGCGATCGCCGCCAGGGCGTTCTGAATGTTGTGCAGTCCGTCGGTGAGCAGGTCGGAAGCGGAAAGGATGCGCTCCCCGCAAAAATACAGGCCGCCGTTTTCGAGATAGGCGCCGTATACCTTTTCCCGCACGGAAAAATACAGGACGCGCGCCTTGGTTTTTTCCGCAAAGCCGCGGACGATTCCGTCGTCGAAATTGAGGACCGCATATTCCGCCTCGGTGCTGTTTTTCAGCAGCTTGCTTTTGAGGAAGATGTAGTTGTCCATGTTGTAGTGTCGGTTGAGGTGGTCCTCCGTGACGTTGAGCACCACGCCGACGTGCGGGCAGAGAGAACCGAGCGTCTCCAGCTGAAAGCTGGAAATTTCCGCGACGGCGACCTCCGTTTCGGGCAGATTGACGAATCCCGTCATCGGCGCGCCGATATTGCCGCAGGCGTGCGCTTTTATCCCGCCCTCGGAAAGAATTTTTTCGATCATGCTGACCGTGGTCGTCTTGCCGTTGGTGCCCGTCACCGCCACCACGGGACAGCGCATGTAGCGCGCCGCAAGCTCCGTTTCGCCTGCCACCGCCCTGCCGCTCCGCTTGAACGCCACCGCGGTGGGATGGTCTATCGGGATTCCGGGACTGAGGACGAGCACGTCGCATATTTCCTGCATATGCGCAAGCTGTTCCTTGGAAATGCGTTCCGCGCCCTTTTCTTCCAGCAGCCTCGCCGCCTTTTCGACGCCCTCGCCGGGAACGTCGTCGTATATGTACACCTTCGCTTTCCGCCCGAGTAAAAACTCCGCCGCGGCACAGCCCGAACGGGACAGGCCCAGCACGAAAAATTTCTGTTTTACGGGATACATGATTTCCTCCGCTCGATTTTTCTCCTCTTTCGCATCTTCCGTATTTCCGACTCCGCTTTACAGGAGCGAAAGCACGCACAGGGCGCCGAGAACGGCGGTGACCGCGGCGTACGCGTAAGAAATTTTGCACTCCGAAAAGCCCTTTTCCTGGAAATGATGATGGACGGGCGCCATCAGAAACACCCGCTTTCCGCCCGTCGCCTTGAAATACAGCACCTGAATGATGACGGTGGCGCCCGAAAGCACGAACATCGCCCCGACGACGGCGATATACAGGGCGTTGCCCGTGAATACGCCGATACAGGCCGCAAAGCCGCCGAGAGACAGCGAACCGGTGTCCCCCATGAACACGGAAGCGGGCGAGGCGTTGAAAAGCAGATATGCCGCGAGCGCCCCGCACAGGCAAAACGCGAGCATCGCGAGGGAGGACGAACCGCCCCACAGGAGCACGATGATCCCTATGCTCAGAAAAAAGGGAACGCAGGTACCCGCCGCCAGCCCGTCCAGCCCGTCGGTCAGATTGACGCAGTTGACCGCGGGGAGAAACACGAACACGGCGAGCGGGAACATCCACCATCCGATGTCGAAGCTTTTGTTCCAGAAGGGAACGTGCAGGACGGTGAGCCCCGCGCGCATGCAGTACAGCCCGGCAAATATGGCGGCGAAGGTCTGGAAAAGCGCCTTCTGCCAGGCGCGCAGCCCCAGATTTTCCCGCCGGCGCTTTTTGAGAAAATCGTCGAGAAAACCGACGAGAAGATAAGCGAACCCGACGGTGAGCGCGACGATCGCCGTGCGGTCCGCCCCGCGCAGAAAGATGCCCTCGGCGAGCATCGCGGATAAAACAAAAGCGAGTCCGCCCATGGTGGGCGTACCGCTTTTGCCTTTGTGTTCCTTGACGTAAGAGAGAATGTTCTGTCCCGCCTTCAGCTTGCGGAGGACGGGAATGAGCGCGAAGCAGAACGCAAGGGAGAGAAAAAACGCGACGAGCGCGGCAGAAAGATAACTTTTCATGGATTCTTCGTCAGAGCGGCGGTTTTCTGCTCAAAGCCTCCCTGATTACAGCATTGTCGTTATAGGCGTATTTTATACCCATGATTTCCTGATAATCCTCTCCCCCCTTGCCCGCGACGAGCAGGATATCCCCCTTTTTCAAGAGCCCTACGGCATAGCGGATGGCGCGCTCCCGCTCGGGAATGACGACGTAGCGTTCGGAGACCCGCCGATATCCCTCTTCGATTTCCGCAATGATGTCCGTCGGCTCCTCGAAGCGCGGATTGTCCGACGTGAGCACGGAAAAATCCGCCTTCTTCGCCACCGTCTCCCCCATCGGCGCGCGCTTGGAGCGATCGCGGTTCCCGCCGCAGCCGAACAGGCAGATGAGCCGCCCGAGGCAATGCTCACGCAGGGCCGAAAGCGATTTTTCCAATCCGTCCGGCGTGTGCGCGAAATCGACGAAAATATCCGCGCCCCGATATCTTCCCGCCGGTTCCAGGCGGCCGCGCACGGGCTTCATCTCGTTGAGCCCCCCCGCGATCGCCTCCGTGCGCACCCCGAGCGCGTAGGCCGTACCCGCCGCCGCCATCGCGTTGTACACGTTGTGCCTGCCCGTCATGGGCAGGGAAATGCGACAGAGACTGTCGGACAGATTGAGCATAAACTCCGAACCGTGCAGCTCCTCCGCCGTGATGACGGCAAAGACCTCGGACGGCTCCTCCAGCCCGTAAAAAATCGTCTGCACCCCCTTTTTTCCCGAAGCGGCGCGTTCCCGCCCGATCTCCCGGCCGAAGGGATCGTCCCCGTTCAGCATCGCGATCGGGCATCTCTCGGGAGAAAACAGGCGCTTTTTCGCCTCTCCGTATTTCTCCATGGAGCCGAAAAAATCGAGGTGATCCTGCGTGAGGTTGGTAAAGATGCAGGCCGCATACCGGATCCCCTCGTCCTTGCGGTAAAAGAGGGCGTGCGCGGAAACTTCCTCCACGACGTATTCCACGCCGCTTTTTACCATATCCGCAAAAATTTTGTGCAGGAAGAGCGGGTCGGGCGTCGTCAGCTCGGGCGCGATCTGTTTTTTTCCGTAGCAGATGCCGAGCGTCCCCACCACAGCCACCGATTTCCCCGCCCGCCGCAGGACGGAAGCGAGCATATAAGAAGTGGTCGTCTTGCCGTTGGTGCCCGTGACGCCGACGATTTTCAGCCGGTCGGCCGGCCGGCCGTAAAAGGCGGCGGCCATCAGCCCCATCGCGCGGCGGGAATCGGGGACGACGATACGGGGGATTTTCAGGGCCAGCTCCCGTTCGCAGACGACCGCCGCGGCGCCCGCTTCCTCCGCGTCCGCGGCATAGACGTGCGAATCCGTCTTTCCGCCCGTGAGGCAGAAAAAGAGATCGCCGGGCGAACAGAACCTGCTGTCCGCCGTCAATCCCCTTATCTGCGTATTTTCCGCCGCGCGCGGGTCGTCCGACGCGATGCGCGCGCCCCCGACGCAGGCGGCAAGCTCCGACAAAAGCATAGGCTACCCCTTCCAACCGACAGGCGGCTGTGATTTCCTTCCTTTTATATTTATTCGCCTTCAAGGGGTTGTATGTTTTTCAGAGCGATTATTCCCTCGAAAATTTCTTTGGCACAGGGCGCGGCGACGACGCTGCCGTAATACGCCCCCTGCGGTTCGTCCACGATGACGAGCGCGAGGTATTCGGGATCGTCCGCGGGAAAGAATCCCACGAAGGAGGAAACGTACTTCCCGGCGGCGATGTGTCCGTTTTCGTATTTCTGCGCCGTGCCCGTCTTGCCGCCCACCCGATAGCCCTCTATGTACGCCCTCTTGCCGCTGCCGTCGCGGACGACTCCTTCGAGCATCCCCGCCAGAATCGAGGACGCCTCCTCGCTGATCGTGCGGTTTTTCAGCGCGGGCTTCACCTCTTCGAGCACGTAGCCGTCCGACGCGTAAATGCTCTTGACGAGGTGGGGCGTATAGTAATATCCTCCGTTGACGGCCGCGGCAGCCGCACAGGCGAGCTGCAGCCCGGATACGGCGATCGTCTGTCCGAATCCGATGCGCGCGAGATCGCAGTCCCGCACGGCGCTTTCGGGAAGCAGCATGCCGAGCGCCTCCCCGCCGTAATCCACCCCCGTCGCCTTGCCGAAACCGAACGCGGACAGATAATCGTAAAAAGTCTCCGTCCCGAGCGAGAGGGCAATGTCCGTAAAGCAGGGATTGCAGCTGTAGTTGAGCGCGTCCGCAAGCGTCTGATTGCAATGTTTTCCGTTGGCGTGCGTGCTCCAGCACTTCACCGTCGTGCCGTCCACCGACCGGGTGCGGCTGCTGGGAAACACGTAATTGGCGGAAAACGCGTTTTTGTTGCCGCGGAGCCATTCCTCTATATCCGCCGCCGACGTGACGATCTTGAAGGTGGAGCCCGGTTCGTAAATGTCGCACACGATGCGGTTGCGGGAGAGAGAATCGAGCAATTCGGTGTCGTTTCTCGGCACGTCGTTCAGATCGTAGGCGGGATAGCCGGCCAGCGCGAGGATCTCGAAGGTGTCGGGATCGAGCACGATGCACTCCGCAGAAGCGGGCGAATAGGTCTCCACGACCCTTTTCAGCGCGCTTTCGGCGATCGCCTGTATGCCGTAATCGACGGTGAGCTGAAGATTCATTCCGTCCTCCGCGGGAAGATAGGCGGCGACCGCGCCTTCGAGGTCGATGCCCACGAGATCGGTTTCGTACAGCAGTTCCCCGTTTTCCCCCGCGAGATATTTATCGTAATATTTTTCCAGCCCCGTCGTCCCCGAATTGTCCGTGGAGGTAAAGCCGAGCACCTGACAGAGGGAATCCCCTTTCGGATAAACGCGGGTGTTGTCCCGGGAATAATAGACGCCGTCCGGACTTGCCGCCTCGAGCTTTTCGATGGCGCTCTTGTCCGCGTGCCTGGCCACCGTGATCTCCGACGCCCGGACCGACTGCAATTTTTCGAGGAGGGCGTCCCCGTCCACCCCGAGCGCGTCCGCGAGCAGCCTCGACGTGCCCGCCTTGTCCGAAACGGCGTTGGAGCGGGCAAAGACCGTATACGACGTGCTGTTTTCCGCAAGCACGACGCCGTTGCGGTCGGTTATCAGTCCGCGCTCCGCGACGACGGGAATCTCCCGCATCCACTGGTCGAGCGCCCGATACCCCAGCTCGCCGCTCCACGCGACCTGCACGTAAAAGAAACGGGCCGTCAGAATGCAAAAAAGAAAGGCTATCGCCGCAAACACGGCAGATAACCTCTTTCGTAAAACAGATACGGAATAATCGGTTTTCTGTTTTTTGATGGTCGTATTCTCCTTTTCCGAAGAAATTTTTCGCTCAAAACGGTCATTCGTCGGCGAGAATCATGCCGTTCTCGCGCACGAATTCGAGCACCTTGTCATAGGAGGTCGCTTCCTCGATGCGGGCTTCCAGCTCCGCGTTTTCTTCGGCGAGCTGCTGCCGCCGCTGCTCGAGGCTGCGCAGCTGCCTCGTCTTTTGCGAAATGACATAGGAATTGATGCCGATGACGCTGAGAAGCAGAATCACCGCCGCCGCAAAAGCCGCGATAATCCGTATGGCAAACGCGCTGAGTCCGTACGACTCCGCCGGCTTCGTTTCCGCGTTCACCGCCGCGACGGGCATCTCCCCGATCTGCGCCCCGCCGTACGCCGGCATGTCCGCCGTACGCAATTCCGCCTCGGGTACCGCGACGGACGCATAAGCCGCTTCCTCGGCGCCGGCGTAACCGCTTTCGCGGATCGTCCTGTCCAGCGTCTCGGGCGTAAACAGCGGGGAATCCACCCGCGTATGTACGGAGACGTGCTCGGCGGGAGACTCGGGGGCGGGCGCAAAATAAGGCTCGCGCTCCTCCGGCCGCTCGGGCGCGAGGACGGAAGCGCGGGGCGCATAGGACGCCCTCTCGGCGCGCGAAATGCTCTCCGAAAGCTGGTTTTCCTCGGCGCTCTGCAAAAGCTGCCTGTAGCGTTCCTTGATTTGTGCGTTATGCTGTAAAGCCTCGTCCTCCCGAACGGGTACATATGCGGTCTGAGGCTTGTTGTCGAATATCGTAGCCATTTTCTGTCTCCTTACCGTAGCTTTTGTTCCCTTATTTCAAAATCGTCCCGATTTTATGTTCCGAAAAATTTGTCGTTTCCCGTGAAACGGAGCGTTTCACAGAATTTTTTCCGCGATCCGCAGCTTGGCGCTCTTGCTCCGCAGATTTTCCCGCAGTTCCTGCTCGCCCGCCGTGATCGGCTTGTGCGTGAGCACTTCTATCTCCCGCTTCTTCCCGCATACGCAGACGGGAAGATTCTTGGGGCACACGCAGGGGCTCTCCAGATACCGGAATGCCTCCTTCACCGCCCTGTCCTCGAGGGAATGAAAGGTGAGAATGGCGATTCTGCCTCCCTTTTTCAGCCTTCCGACCAGCGAAACCACCATTTCGTACAGGCCGTCGAGCTCCCCGTTCACCTCGATGCGCACCGCCTGGAAGCTCCGCCTTTCGCAAGGGGCCCCGAAGCGGAATTTTGCAGGGATGCTGCCGCGGATAATCTCCGCGAATTCCCCGCAGGTCTCCAGCGGCTTTTTCTCCCGCGCCCGAACGACGTTTTTTGCGATTGTCCGCGCGAAGGGCTCCTCGCCGTAGGTTTTCAGAATGCGCTCCAACCGTTCTTCGGGATAGGTGTTGAGCACCTCCGCCGCCGTCAGCGGCGCTTCCCGGTTCATGCGCATATCCAGGGGCGCCTGCGGCTGCCGATAGGAAAATCCCCTTTCGGCGTCGTCTATCTGGTGAGAGGAAACCCCGAAATCCAGAAGGGCTCCGTCCACCTTGTCGACGCCCGCCTCGTCGAACACCCGGGCAAAATCCTTATAATTGGCTTTATAGATAGAAAATCTGCCCGCGAAGGGAGCGAGGCGTTCGCCCGCCGCCCGAATGGCTTCGTCGTCGAGATCGGTCGCAATCAGCCGGCCCGTGGGAGACGTCCGCCTGAGAATTTCATAGGAATGCCCGCCCCCTCCGATCGTGCCGTCGAAATAGACCCCGCCGACTTTGAGCGAAAGCCCTTCCATACATTCCTCCGGCATGACGGATTTGTGCGAAAATTCCAGCATCGGTTAAATCCCCAGTTTTTTGAATTCCTCGTCGTAGTCCACGCCGTCGATGTACGCGTTATACCGCTCGGCGGCCCAGATTTCCAGCCGCCTGCCGCGGCCGACGGTCACGACGTCCTTTTTGATTCCCGCCATCTCGCGGAGCTTGGAAGGAAGGACCACCCGCCCCTGCGAATCTTCTTCCGCCGAAAAGATCGAGCTGAAAAACAGCAGGGACGCCTTGGAGGATTCGCCGAGCTTCTCCTCCGACAGCTCGTCGAGCACCTCGTCGAGCACCTCGTCGGGGAAAACGTAGATACAGCCGTTGAGTCCGCGGGTGAAGCTGTACGATTTTTTGTTCTTTTCGTCGTCGCCCGTCAGGCCCTTTTTGAACTTTGCCGGGATGCGCAGCCGGTTTTTGTCGTCCAGCTGATGCTCGTAAATCCCGCGGAACAAAGTCGCCATATCTCTCACCTCCCTTTCCCCGATTTACTTACATGCTCCCATTATATAACCACAATTACCCATTTGTCAAGTATTTTTTTGTAATTTTTCCAAAAAACTATCAACTTTTTGGGATTTTTGACCCCGTTTCGCCACCCATGCCCCGTTTTTTACCTACAAACATTTGTTCGTATGCCGATTTATTGACCGTTTTTCCGCTTCCGAGGAAAAAAATCTCGGAAAAATCCCCTTTTTTGCCCCTTTTTTGCCCGATTTCGCAAAAAATACGCGAACGAATGTTCTTTTCTTTTTCTTCTTCCCCCTTTCCCGTTTTTTCGCCGAAACGGAAACAAAGCTCTTCTCTTTCGGCGGCTTTCCGGGAAAAACCGTCGACTTCCCCCTCCGAAAGGCCCTTCCCGTCCGCCGCGGTGGTCAAAAGTGGCGGGCGCGACGGGCGGGTGGCCGCGAGTGGCCGCCCGCATGCCCTGCGGGAGGAAAGGATGCGGAACAGTTCCCGCGCGATCCCCTCGTTTCCGTCAAAGACGGGGCAGCCGTACAACGCACCGATTTCCTCCCGTAAAAAGACGTAATGCGTACAGCCGAGGACCACGGCGTCCGGCTTCCCCGAAGGCAGAAGGGAGGGAAGCGGAATCTTTTCCCCCGTCCGCACGCTCCTTTCCACCCACCCGGCGAGTTCCGGACAGGGACAAACGGAGATACGGGCGGCAGGAAATTCCCTGCCCACGCGGCCGCAAAGGGAGAGAAAACGGCCGCTCTGCGCGGTGGCGGGCGTGACGAGCACGAAGATCCGCCCTCCCCTCCGCGCCGCGACGCGCACGGCGGGTTCGGCCCCCACTACGGGAAAGGGATACTTTTCGCGGAGACGATCGGCGCAGACGGCGGTGACGGTGTTGCAGGCGATCACGGCCGCCCGGACGCGAAGGGCGGAAAACGCGTCGAACGCCTCCTCCGCATACGCCAGGATTTTCTCCTCCGGAAGTCCGCCGTAGGGCGCCCGGGCATTGTCCCCGTAATAACAGACGGGAAGTCCGAGCCCGTCGAGACAGGCGGAAAGGACGGTGAGCCCGCCCAGCCCGCTGTCGAAAAAGCCTATTCCGCCCTCCGGAATGTCCATAATCCCCTCCCCGAAAGAAAAATTTTCCGAAATTTTCCCCATTTTTCGGAAGAAACACCTCAAAAACAGTTTACAAGCCCGATGATTTATGCTAAAATAAACTACGCAATCGACGCGATTCAAGAAAAACAGGAAAGAATAAGGAGAACATCATGCCTAATATTAAATCCGCGAAAAAGAGAGTTCTGGTGACCGAGAAGAAAACTCTGCAGAACAAAGCCGTGAAGTCCGCGCTCAAGACGCAGGTCAAAAAATTCCTTGCGGCCGTCGAATCGGGCAACAAGGAAGAAGCCGCCAAGCTCTATCCCGAGACCGTTTCCGTCATCGATGCCGCCGCTTCCAAAGGCGTCATCCACAAGAACAACGCCAACAACAGAAAGGCAAAGCTCGCCAAGAAGCTGGACGCGATGGGCGCCTGAACGCCTTTCGATTATGTTTATGAAGGTCTGCCTTCGGGTAGACCTCTTTTTTTGTTTTCTCGTGCCGCCCCCGGGCGGCTTTTTCCTTTCCCCTTCCGCCCCGGACGGCGCCCGCCGGAATTTTCCGGACAAAGGACGTCGTTTTTTTCGTTCCGCGGAGCCGAACGGCGGGAAACAGAGTCCGTCAAAAGAGGGATTTTTCCGCATTTTTGCCCGATTTTTCCGCCGGCGGAAAATTTTTATGAAAATATTGCGGAAATGCCCTTCAAACGTTTGACAAACGGCGCAGTTTGCAATATAATATTCGACGGTATGTTAGTTTATTTTTGCTAAACTTTTCGTTTATCATAAGCAAACCGAAAAAATAAGCTTGCTGCCGCCAAGAAAAAAGTTTACTTTTACAAAACCCGACCGACGAAAAAGCAAAGGAGGCCCCCGTATGAATCTGGGCAGAAAAATCAGACAGATGCGAAACCAGAAGGGTTTGACGCAGGAAGAGCTGGCTGACCGATGCGAACTTACGAAAGGTTATATCTCTCAGCTGGAAAACGACCTGAACAGCCCCTCCATCGCCACGCTCACCGATATCCTCTCCGCCCTCGGCAGCAATCTCTCGGAATTTTTCCGGGAAGAGAGCGAGGAAAAAGTGGTGTTTACGAAGGAGGAATTTTTTGAGAAGGATTCGGACGGCGTCTTATGGAAATGGCTGATCCCCAACGCGCAGAAGAACATGATGGAGCCCGTACTGGTCGAATTGGCGGAAGGCGCGTCCACCGCGGAGGACATCCCGCATGAGGGCGAGGAATTCGGTTACGTCCTGGAGGGCAGAATCGCCGTCGCGCTCGGCAATAAACATTATATATGCAGAAAGGGAGAGGCGTTCTATTATCCCGCCGAAAAGCCGCACGGCATTCTCAACAAGGGCCGCGGAAAAGCAAAATTCCTCTGGATTTCCACGCCCCCCAACTTCTGACGAAAGAAAGTAAGAAAAATACGGACGGAGCGCGGCGCGGAAGGCGCCCGCGCCGAGGAGGCTCACTCTATGGATAAAAATGCCGCAAACATCATCGAACTCGTGGACGTATGCAAGCAATTCGACGGCGTCAACGTCATCGAAAACATGAATCTGTACATCCGCAAGGGCGAATTTGTCACTCTGCTGGGTCCCTCCGGCTGCGGAAAGACCACGACGCTGCGCATGATAGCGGGCTTTGAAATGCCGACGAGCGGAAAAATTCTGCTCAACGGCGAGGACATCAGCGCCCTCCCCCCCAACAAGCGCCCCGTCAATACCGTCTTTCAGAAATATGCCCTCTTCCCCCACCTCAACGTGTTCGACAACGTGGCGTTCGGGCTCAAGCTCAAGCGCACCCCGACGACCTTCGTGGACAAAAAGGGCAGAACAAAGACCAAAAACGTAAAATTGTCCCGCGCGGAAATCGCGAAAAAGGTGAAAAACGCCCTGGAGGTGGTAGACCTCGAAGGCTTTGAAAAACGGAGCATTTCCACCCTCTCGGGCGGACAGCAGCAACGCATCGCCATCGCCCGCGCCATCGTCAACGAGCCGGAAATTCTCCTCCTCGACGAACCCCTCGGCGCACTCGACCTCAAAATGCGCAAGGAGATGCAGCTCGAACTCAAAGCGATGCACCGCCGGCTGGGAATCACCTTCATCTACGTGACGCACGACCAGGAAGAGGCGCTTACGATGTCGGACACGGTCGTGGTCATGTCGGACGGCTACATTCAGCAGATAGGCACACCGGAAATGATCTACAACGAGCCCAAGAATATGTTCGTCGCCGACTTCATCGGGGAGAGCAACATCTTTTCGGGCACGATGCCCGCAGACAATCTCGTCCGTTTTTGCGGAAAGGCGTTCGTCTGCGAGGACGGCGGCTTTGAAAAGGACGAACCGGTCGACGTCGTCGTCCGCCCCGAGGACGTGCACATCGTCCCCGCGGACAAGGGCGCGCTGAAAGGAAAGGTCACTTCCGTCATCTTCAAGGGAATCCACTATCAGATCCTCGTGCAGTGCGGCAGATACGAAATCGAGATCCAGAGCACCGCCGCGCCCGCCGTGGGCGAAGAAATCGGGCTCACCGTCTCCCCCGACGGCATCCACGTCATGAAAAAGAACTTCCGCGTCAATCAGTATACGGGCGTCATCACCAAGAAAAACACCGTGAAATTCGGAGACGGGGAATTTGCGTGCGACGTGACCCAGCTCTATCCCGGAAGTCACCTGGACGACGAGGGGTACCTCATCACCGCCAAGGGAAAAAAACTCGACCTCACGGACGTGGAGGTCAACGTCGAGGTGGGGCTGCAAGACATTGCCATGAGCGACAATCCCGACGAGGGCGGCGCGAAGGGACACATCATTTCCCTCATCTACAAGAGCGAATATTACCGCTATATCGTCCGCACCGAGAACGAAGAAGATTACGTGCTGGCCTGCGAGGATCTCTGGAACGAAAACGATCTCGTCAGCCTCGTGATCCCGCCCGACAAAATAAAGCTCACGCTGAAAAATCCCGAGGAGAACAAATTATGACAAGAGCGAAACTGCATTTTTCCCGCAAGCTCCTCGCGATCCCCTACGGGCTGTTTCTCGCCCTGTTCGTCGTCATTCCCCTGCTCATCATCGTTTACTATGCTTTCACCGACCGGAGCGGGAATTTCACTTTTGACAACTTTGTGAATT
>CALWAU010000009.1 GCA_944375795.1 uncultured Clostridia bacterium
GAGTAAATTTTTCTGTTTCGGCAAAGTCAGCCTCCGCTCCGTCCTCTTTCCCCGCCGCGAGAAAAACCGCAAAATCCTCCGCGCAAAACTCGCGCAGAAACTGCCTGCAGACGCCGCAGGGCGGACAAAAACCGAAATCTTTTTCCCCCTCCCGGACGCCGACGACGGCAATCGCGGCAAAACCGCGCTCCCCTTCGGATATCGCCTTGCACAGCGCCGTCCGTTCCGCGCAGCAGGTGGGCGAAAAAGAGGCGCTTTCGACGTTGCAGCCCGTATATATCCGCCCCGACTTTGCAAACAGCGCCGCCCCTACCCGGAATCCGGAATAGGGCGCGTAGGCGTTTTTGCCCGCCCTCCACGCCTTCAGAATCAGCTCGCGGACGCTCTCCGAAATTTCTTGTTCTTTCTTCATCGCAACCCTGTCCCCTTCATTTCAAAAGCGGAAGAAAACTTTTTCCCGTCCCGCCCGACAAACCGAACATATCCAGCACGGACGCCGAAACGTCCGAAAATCTCCTTAAACCGAGGTCGGCGCCCGCAAAGTCGTGAGAAAAAACGAGCAGCGGCACATCTTCCCGCGAATGGTCGGTGCTCGGCGTGGCGGGATCGCAGCCGTGATCGGCGGTAATCATCAACGCGTCGCCCGCTTTCAGGCGCGGGAGAAACCCCGCCAGCCAATCGTCGAAGCGCGCCACCGCCCGCGCGTAGCCGTCAACATCGTTCCGATGCCCGTATTTCTCGTCGAAATCGACGAGATTGACGAAACACAGGCCGCAAAAATCCCTGTCCGCGCAAGCCTCCGTCTTTGCCATGCCGTCGTCGTTGTCGAGGTTGACGCCGAGGTTTTCCGTCAAACCCCGCCCCGCGAAAATATCCGAAATTTTGCCGACGCCGATGACGTCCAGCCCAGCTTTTTTCAGAATATCGAGCATGGTTTCCTCCCGCGGTGGCAGGGAAAAATCGTGCCGGCGGGCGGTGCGGTAAAAGCCGCCCGCATTGCCCGCAAACGGGCGGGCAATCACCCTCCCCACGCCGTTTTCGCCCGTCAGAATCTCCCGCGCGATGCGGCAGCAGGCATACAATTCCTCCACGGGGACGATCTCCTCGTGCGCCGCCACCTGAAAGACGCTGTCCGCCGAGGTGTACACGATGAGCTTCCCCGTGCGCATATGCTCCTCGCCGAAAGCGCGGATGACCTCCGTGCCCGACTGCGGACGATTGCACAGCACGCCCCGGCCCGTCCTCTTTTCAAATTCCTCTATGATCTCGGCGGGAAAACCTTCCGGATAGGTGGGAAAGGCCCGGGAAGAAATCAGCCCCGCAAGCTCCCAATGCCCCGTCGTCGTATCCTTGCCCCGGCTCTCCTCCCGCAAACGGGCATAGGAAGCGCACGGAAAAGCCCGAACGCGGCGGGGATACTCCGGCGCGCCCTCTATCCGGACAAGTCCCATGGACGCGAACGTATCCGCCCTGAAAAAGGGACTTCGGGCCACCGAACGCAGCGTATTGCTCCCTTCGTCGCCGTACTCCGCCGCATCGGGCGCCCCGCCGACCCCCAGGCTGTCGAGCACGATGAGAAATACCCGTCGGATTTTTCTTTCCGCCATTTTCGCCTCCGCGCCTTTCAGGCGATTTCCAGCGCCAATTCCATCATGCGCGTAAATCCCTTCTGCCTCTCCTCGGAGGAAAGGGACTCCCCCGTGACGAGATGATCGCTGATCGTCAGCACGGTCAACGCTTCCCTGCCTGCCCGTGCCGCGTTCATGTACAGCGCCGCGCTCTCCATTTCCACCGCGAGGACGCCCATTTTTCCCCATTGCAGAGTAGCAGCCGAATCGTCGTAAAACCGATCGCTGGAAAGGATATTGCCGACGCGGGGAGAAATTCCCAATCCCTTTGCCGCCTGCACGGCGCTTTGGAGCAGCCGCCAGCTCGCTACGGGCGCAAACGTGCCCGGCAGAGAAAACTGCGCCCCGTAATTGCCGTCCGTACACGCGCCCAATCCCAATACGATATCCCGCGGGTGCAAATCGGGGGCTATCGCTCCCGCGCTTCCGACGCGGATGATCGCGCGGACGTCGAAAAAGTGAAACAGCTCGTACGAATAGATGCCCATCGAGGGCATGCCCATGCCCGAAGCCATCACGGACACCCGTTTTCCTTTATATTCTCCCGTATATCCCTGCACGCCGCGCACGTCGTTGACGAGCTTTGCGCTTTTCAGGTAATTTTCCGCGATAAACCGCGCGCGCAAAGGGTCCCCCGGCATCAGCACCGAAGGCGCAAAATCTCCCTTTTCCGCGGCAATGTGCGGGGTAGCCATTCCCGTTACCTCCTCGCTTTCCTCGGCCCTTTGGGGCCATTTCCGACGCCGCCTACCTGAGGGCGCCTATCTTTTCCGCTTCCTTCGCCATCTTCACGACGGAGGAAGTCCCCAGCCGCTCGCAGCCGAGCCGCAGAAACGCCTCCGCATCCGCCATCGTGCGGATACCGCCCGCCGCCTTGATTTTCACGTCCGCTCCGACGTGTTCCTTGAACAATCTCACGTCCGCACGGGTGGCGCCGCCCGTCGAAAATCCCGTGGAGGTCTTGATAAAATCCGCCCCCGCCTCGGTCACGAGAGTGCAGGCGCGTATCTTTTCCGTCTCCGTCAGAAGACAGGTCTCGACGATGACCTTCAATATCCGCCCCGCACCGTGGCAGAGCTCGGCGAGCGCGCGGATCTCCCAACCGACATATTTGTCGTTGCCCGATTTCAGTTCCCCGATATTGATGACCATATCCAGCTCGTCCGCGCCGCAGAGAATGGCGTCCCGCGCCTCGAACGCCTTCGCCTGCGTCGTGGCATACCCGTTGGGGAAGCCGATCACCGTACATATCTTCGCCCGCTCCCCGACGTAATCTTTCGCCCGCTTGACGAAGGACGGGGGGATGCAGACGCTTGCCACGTGATATCTCACGCCGTCGTCGCATACCTGCCTTATCTCATTCCAGCCCGCCGTCGGCGAAAGCAGCGTATGATCCACGTGCCGCAAAATTTCCCAGGTGTCCATGCCGAAACCTCCTTTCGGTTATCATTTGTTTCTCTCTTCTCTATTATAGCGCAAATCTCTCCCTTTTGCAACCCCTTGCGCATAAATTTCTTTTTTGTCATAAAAACGGGGCGCCTTCCGGCGCCCCGCAAAATTTTCTCCGCAAAATTCCCCCTTCCTTTCTTTGTCAAAGGGGCGAATCGTCCGTAGCGACGAGGTCCGCCCCGTCCGCGATACCGGCGGCGAGCACGTCGCCCAAACGCACCCTTCCCTCCGGGTGCACGGCGTTTATTTTTTTCATCACTTCGAGCATCTCGCTCTTTTTGACGGGCGCGGAAGTCTTGACGGAGATCATTCGCCCGTCGGCGGCGCGGACGGAGGAGGTGATCACCCGCATCGGGCAGACCACCTCGTTTTCGGCATACATTTTCCCGCGCGGACAGGAATTGCCTTTCACATAGACGGCCCTCCCGTCCTCCACGCCCGCCTCGAGGGCACAGCCCATCGGGCATTCGATACAGGTGAGATGCTTTATTTCCATGACTCCTCCTCCAGGCGAACGACGAGTTCGCCTTCGATTTCCTTCAGCTTCTCCGCGGGCAGAAGGAGGGTTTCCATCTCGCCGGGGACGGCGATCCTGCGCTTTCTGCCCGCGAGGATTTTTCCGCCGCTCTCGGCGAGCACCGTACAGTTGCGGAACGTACCCGTCACGCGGAAAAACAACTTTACGTCACCGCGCAGATTTTTGTCGATTTTCTGCGGCAAGACGTAGGAAACGTTTTTCCCGTTGACGCAATCGGCCGCGTCCCGCTCCCCGGCTCCGCCCGAGACAAATTCTGCCGCCGCCCTGCCCGCGATCTCCGCCTCCTCGGAGACGAAATCGACGAGGTCGTGCACCTGAAGCACGTTTCCGCACGCAAAGATGCCGGGCGCTTCCGTTTCGCGGTTCTGATACACCGCCGCTCCCCTGGTACCCGCGCACAGCGGGATCCCCGCCGATTTGGTAAGCTCGTTTTCGGGAATGAGCCCCACGGAAAAGAGCACCGTGTCGCAATCGAAATGCATCTCCGTGCCCGGTATGGGGCGCTTGTTTCCGTCTACCTCCGAAACGACCACCCCCGTCACCCGCTTCTCGCCTTCGATTTTCGTGATCGTATGATTGAGATAGAGCGGAATGCCGAAATCGTCCAGACATTGCACGATGTTGCGTTTCAGGCCGCTCGAATAGGGCATAATCTCGCATACGGCGCGCACCTTCGCGCCCTCCAGCGTCATCCGCCGCGCCATGATCAGCCCGATATCCCCCGAGCCGAGTATCACGACCTCCTTCCCCGGAAGATACCCTTTGAGATTGACGTATTTTTGCGCCGTGCCCGCCGAATAGATGCCCGCGGGACGGGTCCCCGGCACATTGAGTGCGCCGCGGCTGCGCTCCCGACAGCCCATGGCGAGGATCACCGCCCCCGCGCGCACCGTAAAGGCCCCTTCCGCTGCGTTGACCGCCGTCACCTGCCTGTCGCGCGTCAGCGACAGCACCGTCGTGTCCGTCATCGCCCGGATATTCCGTTCGCGCACCGCGCGCTCGAAACGGCGGGCGTATTCAGGCCCGGTCAGGCTCTCCTTGAATCGGGTCAGCCCGAACCCGTTGTGAATGCACTGATTGAGAATGCCGCCGAGGCGGGGTTCTCTTTCGAGAATGAGAATGTCGCGCGCGCCGCTGTCGTATGCCTGCACCGCCGCGGCCAGCCCCGCGGGCCCGCCGCCGATGATGACGATCGCGTTTTCCGTTTTCATTTGCTCACCCCCTTCAACAGTTCCGAGCCCGCGCCGCTTTTCGTCACTTCGTCAAACGGAATGCCCAGCTCGCGCGAGAGGAGCTCCGCGACGTGCGACTGACAAAATCCGCCCTGGCACCTGCCCATGCCCGCGCGCGTCCGGCGCTTGACGGCGTCCGCGTCCCGCGCGGGGGGATTTCTCCGTATCGCCCGCACGATCTCCCCCTCCGTGATCTGTTCGCACCGACAGACGATTTTTCCGTAGGCCGGGTCCTCCCGGATGAGCGCGTTCTGCTCGGCGACGGAAAGATCCTTGAAGAAATGATCGGGCTTCCGCGTGCCGTCAAAGAGAGGATTTTTCTCCAATTTCAGTTTTTTCCGCAGCAAGGTCCCCACCAGGTATTCGGCTATCGCGGGCGCGGAGGTGAGGCCCGGAGACTCGATGCCCGCGCACTGAAACAGTCCCTCCGTCCTTTCGCTCTCCCCGATGATAAAATCGTGCGTTTGGGAATAGGCGCGCACCCCCGCGAAGGAGGTGATGACGTCGCGGAAGGGAATCCCCCTGCACATTTCCGCCGCCTTGGCGATGACGGAGGCGATCCCCTCCTGCGTGGTCTGCGTGCCGCCGTCTTCCACCTCCTCCGCCGTCGGCCCCAGCAGAAGATTGCCGTCCGCCGTCGGGGAAACGAGCACACCCTTTCCCTTGCGGGTGGGCGTGAAAAAGAGGGTATGGGACACGAAATCCCCGTCCGCGCGGTCGAGCAGGAGATATTCTCCCCGCCTGCCGCCGATGCGCAGACCGTCGTCCCCGAAGAGGGCGGAAACCTTTCCCGCGCCGAGCCCCGCGCAATTCACCGCGACCCTGCCCCGCACCTCCCGTCCGTCGGCCGAACCGACGACGAAAGAATCCTTTTCCCTCCGCACAGTGGTCACCTCGAAATTGCAGTACAGCCGGGCGCCGTTGTCCATCGCGTTGCCGATTTCCGCAATCGTCAGACCGTACGGGCATACGATTCCGCCCGTGGGGGCAAACAGAGCGCCGACGGCCTCCTCCGAAATGTTGGGCTCCAGCTCCCGCAGCCTTTTCCGGTCGACGAGCTCCAATCCCGGGACGCCGTTTTTCTCCCCGCGCTCCTTCAGTCGCACCAGCGTGCCCAAATCCCCGTCCGAAAAGGCGACCACGAGGGAACCGATGTTTTTGTATTTCACGCCCAATTGCGCCGCATAAGCGGGCATCAGCGCATTGCCGCGCACGTTAAAGCGCGCCTTGTTCGTCCCCTCCGCCGCGTCGAACCCCGCGTGCACGATGCCGGAATTTGCCTTGCTCTGGCCCATGCACACATCGTTTTCCTTTTCCAGCAGACAGACCTCGCATTTGTACTTGGTCAGCTCACGGAGGATTGCCCCTCCGATGACGCCGCCTCCGATGACGATTACATCAAACATTTTTGCCGCTCCTTTTTCCAAAAAACGCTTGACAGCCTTTCGCGTCCGTATTATAATATAACAAAACAAGCAAATACGCAAATAAATTGCCGTATTCTTTTATTATTTGCAATAAAAATGGAAAATGAGCAATTTTGTCTGCTCATTTCACCCAAAAGGAGCAACGAATATGCGCGACGACCAGGAGCGGGAAATTTTGGGGCTTTTGCAGGAAAAGCAAAAAATGAGCATCGGGGAACTTGCAGAGCGGCTGTTCGTGAGTCCGTCCACCGTCCGCAGAAAGCTGAACGCCTTACAGGAAAAAGGGCTGGTGACGCGGACGCACGGCGGCGCGCAGATAGACGACGAAAGCAATTTTTTCCCGAGCTTCACTTTTCGTTCCCACCAGAACAGCCTGGAAAAGAAGAAAATCGCCCTCGCCGCCGTACGGCTCATCAAAAACGGCGACCTCATCTTCCTCGACGGCTCCACCTCCGCCTTTTTCATCGCGGAATATCTCTCCGATTTCAAAAACGTCAAGGTGGTGACCAACGGCATCGACACCCTGTCCCTGCTCTCCCGCAACGGCATCGAGGCGTATTCGACGGGGGGATACATTTCCCCCACCAACCGTTCGGTGCTCATCGGGCATTACGCCGAGGAAATGATCGCTACCCTGTATGCGGATATCGCCTTTTTTTCGGAGCAGTCGGTGGGCAGAGACGGAGAAGTGTACGACTGTTTCGAGGAGGAAAACGTCGTGCGGCGGCAAATGCTGAAACATTCGGCAAAGGCCGTCTTTCTCTGCGATTCCACCAAATTCGGCAGGAGTTCCCCCTATCGCCTCTGCTCGCTTTCGGACGTCGACTGCGTGGTGAGCGACCGGGATATCCACAGCTACCTGAACGCAGAAAAGCTTCCCGAAATCATCTTTACATAATCGATACCCGGAAAATTTTCCCGGAAAACCGAACGAAGCGGGCAGACGCCCGCTTCGCTTTTTTCGATTATTCGGCAGATTCGCCCGGCATCAGCCATGCCTTGTGGTCGGTATGCAGCAATTCGTGCGCGCGATGAGACATGGGCTTTTGCAGATAGTTCTCGTAGCACTTGACCACGGAGGGATTTTCGTGCGAGAAACGAATGACGCTTTCCTTGTCCAGCTTGCGCAGCGTGCCGCCGCGTTCCTCAGCCAGCTCGCACCCCTCGTGAATGGGCTGGCCGCCGCCGCCCGCACAGCCGCCGGGGCACGCCATGATCTCGACGAAATCGTACTTGACCTCGCCGCGGTCGATCGCCTCCATGAGACGGCGGGTATTGCCAAGCCCGTGCGCCACGGCGACGGAAATTTCCGTGCCCGCGATGTCGAATTTCGCTTCCTTCCAGCCCTTCATGCCGCGGACGGCATAGAAGGCGTCGGGGTCGGGATTTTTGCCCGTGACGAGATAGTAAGCGGAACGCAGCGCGGCCTCCATGACGCCGCCCGTCGTGCCGAAAATGACGCCCGCGCCCGAACCGATGCCGAGCGGCTGATCGAACTCCTCCTCCTTGAGGTCCTGCGGAATGATGTGTTCCGCCCGGATGAGCCTGTCGATCTCGCGCGTGGTGAGCACCACATCCACGTCCTGTCCCGCGCCCGCGTCGTTCATGTTGGGAAGCGCGCACTCGTGCTTCTTGGCGACGCAGGGCATCACGGAAATACAGAAGATGCGCTCCGGCTCTACGCCGAGCAGGTCGGCGTAGTAACTCTTGGCGATGGCGCCGAACATCTGCTGCGGGGATTTCGCCGTCGAAAGACGGGACACGTATCCGGGATACTGCGATTTGATAAACCGCACCCAGCCCGGGCAGCAGGAAGTGAACATCGGCTTGCCCGACTTCTTGATTTCGGGCAGGCGCTTCAAAAATTCGCTCCCCTCCTCCATGATCGTGAGGTCGGCGGAAAAATCGGTGTCGAAGATGTAATTCATGCCCATGCGGCGGAGCGCGGAAACCAACCGCTTGACGGTGGCGAACTCCCCGGGCAGGCCGAAACTCTCTCCCCAGGCGGCGCGGACGGCGGGCGCGACCTGCACGACCGTGATTTTCTCGGGGTCGGCGAGCGCGTCGAGCACCCTGTCCGTATCGTCCCGCTCGCGCAGAGCGCCCGTCGGGCAATGGGTGATGCACTGACCGCAAAGGGTGCAGTCCGTCTCCTTGATCATGCGCCCGCGGGACACGTCCACCGTGGTGCGCGAGCCCGTATTGGTGACGTCCCACACGTGCATGTCCTGAATTTTATCGCATACCTGGATACAGCGCATGCACTTGATGCACTTGTTGGCGTCGCGGATGAGCGGAAAATTTTTGGGCCAGGCCGCCTTGACGAAATGTTTTTCAAAACGCTGGTCGATGATGTCGAGATCGTTGGCGAGATTCTGAAGGGAGCAGTTGCGGCTGCGCACGCAGGTGGCGCAATGCGCGTCGTGCTGGGAGAGGATCAGCTCCACGTTGATTTTGCGGGTGTTGCGCACCTTGGGGCTGTTGGTGTAGATCTCCATGCCCTCTTTCACCTCGTTGTTGCACGCGGTGACCAGCTTTTCCTTGCCCTTGATTTCCACGACGCACACCCGGCAGGCGGCAATCTCGTTGATGTCTTTGAGAAAACAGAGGGTGGGAATGGACACGCCCGCTTTCAGCGCGGCGTTGAGAATGGTCGTCCCCTCCTCCACCGAAACGTCGATATCGTTGATTTTCAGGTTTACCATTTTTCCACCCTCCCTCCTTTGAAGATACCATAGCCGAAGTGATCGCAGCGGAGGCATCTGCGCGCCTCCTGAAGCGCCTCTTCCTCGCTCATGCCGCATTCCATCAGCTTGAAGTCGTTCTTCCGCTCGGACGCGTTGCGCTCCTTCATGTTGACGCGCCCGCAGGGCAGGCGGTCGTCGAGGCGGATGGGCGGAATGTCCACGTCCACTTTCAGTTCGTGGCGGAAACCGAGATATTCGTCGATGTTCGCCGCCGCCACTTTGCCCGCCGCTATCGCGCGGATGACGGTGGCGGGGCCGGTCACGCAGTCGCCGCCCGCAAACACGCCGGGGATATCCTTGATGCCGCTCCAATTGAGCGCGTCGATCACCCCGCGCTTGACGGGAATGCCGTATTTTTCAAAACTTCTCGATTCGATGCCCTGCCCGATGGCAACGAGCACCATATCGCAGGCGAGCCGCTCCTCCGGCTTGGAGGAATTGCAGGGCTTGGGTCTGCCGCGGTCGTAAGCGCCGATGATCTGGGGCTTGACCCAAAGCGCCGCGACGTTGCCCTTTTCGTCCTTTTCGATGCGCAGGGGGGAGCAGAGCTCCAACACCTCGCAGCCCTCCTCGATGGCGCCCGCGACTTCTTCCTTCATCGCGGTCATATCCACCTGACGGCGGCGATAGACGATGCGCACCCGCTTCGCGCCCAGCCGTATGGAGGAACGCGCCACGTCCATGGCGACGTTGCCGCCGCCGATGACGATGATGTCCTTATCCTTGAAATCGGGCATTTCGTCGTCGCCGATACCGCGGAGCATCTCCACGGCGGACACGACGCCCTTCGCGTCCTCGCCCTCGATGCCGATCTTCTTGTCCGTCTGCGCGCCGATGGCGATATACACCGCGTCGTAATCCTTCTTCAGATCGAGAATGCTGGGATTTTCGCCCACGGGCGTCTCCGTTTTCACCTCCACGCCCACGGACATGAGCTCCGCAATTTCCTTATCGAGAATCTCCCGGGGCAGACGATAGCTGGGAATGCCGTACCGGAGCATGCCGCCCAGCTTCTTTTTCGCCTCAAAGAGGGTGACGGCGTGTCCCATCAGCGAAAGATAATACGCCGCCGAAATGCCGCCCGGGCCGCCGCCGATGACCGCCACTTTCTTGCCCGTGGGGGACAGGGGTTTGGGCACGGGCACGTCGCCCGCATGCTCGACGGCATAGCGTTTGAGGCCGCGGATATTGATGGAAGCGTCCATCATGCTGCGGCGGCAGCGCACTTCGCAGGGGTGTTCGCAGATGAGCCCGCACACCGCCACCAGGGGATTGTCCTTGCGGATAAGCCGCACGGCGTCCGCGTTTCTGCCCGCTTCGATGAGGGATATGTATCCGGGAATGTCCACGCCCGCGGGGCACTGCGCCACGCAGGGAACGGGCTGATTGAGCGCGCACTTGCACCGCCCGTGCTCGATGTGTTCCACAAAATCGTCGCGGAAGCCCTCGATGCCCTTCAAAACCATTCTCGCCGCCTCGTAGCCGATGGCGCAGTCGGCGGAATAGTAGATGCCCTCCGCCGTCTTGCGGATAAGCTCGATGGTGTCCAGGGTGGCGTTGCCGTCCAGGACGTCGTCCAGAAGCTTTTCCAGCGTTCCCAGCCCGATGCGGCAGGGAACGCACTTGCCGCAGGATTGGGCATGGCACATCTTCAAAAAGGACGCCGCCATGTCCACGGGGCAAAGGCCGGAAGGGCTGGCGCTGATGCGGCGTTCCACATCTTTATACAGCTCCTCCACGGTGGCCTGTGCCTTGTTCTGCGTAATGATACTCAGTCTGCTCATAATTCCTCCCGTGTTTTTCGCCCGTCGGGTATCCCCTTCGGGCGTTTATACCGATTTATACCGACCTTATTATTCTATCATAAGCGTTGCGGGAAGTCAAACAAAAAATGAACGGTTTCCACGCGCTTTTTTTATCCAAATCGACCATATCCGATAAAAATCAAATTCGCAGGTATCGGAAAGAAGTCCGATATGAAAAAAACTTTTCTCTCCTTCTTCCCCTCTTTCCCGAATGGGCAAGAGGGGATTTATTATGACTTTTTTAACCCACAAAGCAATCCTTCTGCCTCTTTCTGAAAATCTTCACTCCCTAAAAAATCTCCCAAAGACATATTCAAAGCGCAACATACCTTATTTATAATCTTGACCCCTACAAAATCCATTTTGCCATCACGTATCTTTGCGAGCCTTTTCTCCGATATCCCGCTTTTCCTACTAAATTCAGCTGAATCCACATTCCGCAACATTTTTTGTAACAAATTGCGTACTACCCTTAAATATAAAAAAGTCGGTATTTTCCCCCATTTTTCCATTTCTCTCGAAATCTCTATCTTCACTGCTTCCATGCCTCGCTCCTCCAAAACCCGCTCATAAAGTGACTCTGCACACAACCTGTCGATGCGTGTAGACTTCTCTTTTCCCGGATATTCTGCCTTTGCCAAATTCTCCGCCAATTTCCGTTGCCACATCGATTCCTCATATACTTCCAAATAATCTTTCATTCTGATTAAAGCACACTCTGTCACAAAACCACTTTGTTCTCCCGGCAATTTTAATTTTTTCTTCTTAAAAAAAATTTCTCGTACAAGTTTATTTTTTATCTCCTCATACTTAACAGTAGAACGAGTTCGTCCGTGACCTTGCATGATAATATACATTCCCAACGCAACCAATTCCAATAATGATTCCTTTTCGTTTTGATTCCACTTAATTTTCACGTTTCTTCTCCTTAACACAAACTGATTATTTACACAAAATAATCTTCTTTGATTATTATACATCGTCGCGTTAGACGATGTCAAGAATTTTCGTCGCGTAAGACGATAAAATATTCTCGTGATAAACCACGTCGATTTTATGCCACGGAGAACGAATTATGGAATCCCCCGTCACCCATTTTGCGGATACCGTCAGAGAGTTTATTATCCTCAACGACATGACGCCCACCTCTTTTGCCCGCAAAATCGGCTGTCTGGAACGCTGCGTTGCAAGATGGCTGAACGGAACCAATACCCCTTCCCTCGAATACGTCCTTCTCGTCGCCGATTTCATGAATTGTTCCGTCGATTATCTTTTCGGAAAATCCGAAAAGCCGGAATTTACGCCCGCCGTTCCCCGGGCAGCATTTCCGGAGAGGCTGGTCCTGCTGATGAAACAAACGAATATCAGCAAAAACAGACTTGCGGCCATAAGCGGCGTCACGTCGAGTACGGTATCGAAATGGATTTTGCACGGACAATTGCCGAAACCCGACGTCATCTGCACCCTGGCCGATTTCTTCAACTGCTCCGTCGATTATCTGACGGGAAGAAGCAATTTTATATGACGGTACGACAAAACGGAGGCGCATTCCCGGAAAGGAATGCGCCTCCTGCTTATGTAACAATATACTATATCCGATCAGACGCCCGAAAGAAATACGTTCTGCGAATCGATTCCCTCGCCCACCTGCTCGGTCCTCTTATACCCGCCGTCGGGCAAAAATACCCGCGCCTTGATGTTGTCGGAAAGCATGACGGTGAGCATGCGGTAAATACGTTCCTCTATGCTCTTATCCAGAACGGGCGTGGCGATCTCCACCCGCCTGTCGGTGTTCCGGGTCATGAGGTCGGCGCTGGAAATGTACATTTTCCGCTCCTCCCCCTCTCCGAAACAATAGATGCGGGAATGTTCGAGAAATCTCCCCACGATGGAAATGATGCGGATATTGTCCGTCTCCCCGGGGATTCCGGGCAAAAGACAACATATCCCGCGCACGATCATGGAAATCTTCACTCCGCTTCTGCCCGCCTCGTACAGCCGGTCTATCATCTGCTTGTCGGTGAGCGAATTCATCTTTGCCACGATGCGCGCGGGCTTGCCCGCCTTTGCGCGCTCTATCTGTTCGTCGATGCATTCGAGCAGCCCCTTTTTCAGGCCCTGCGGAGCGACGAGGAGCCTGTCGTACTTATAATCGGTGTTGCAGATGGCGATGTTGCGGAAAAAGGCCGCGGCGTCCTCGCCGATTTCGCGGTTCGCCGTGATGATGTTCAGATCGGTATACTGCTTGGCGGTGCTCTCGTTGTAATTGCCCGTGCCGAGGTGGGTGATGTACTCCACTTCCCCGCCCTCGCTCAGAAGCACGGAGATGATCTTGGAATGCACTTTATAATTCTGCATTCCGTAGATAATCGTGCAGCCCGCCTCCTGCAATACGCCCGCGAAATACATATTGTTTTCCTCGTCGAAGCGGGCGCACAGCTCGATGACGACGGTCACCTCCTTCCCGTTCTCGCTGGCGCGCTTGAGCGCCTCCACGATGCGGGAATGATTGTCGAGCCGATAGATGGTGATTTTGATGGACACCACCCGCTTATCCTCCGCGCATTCGTTGAGAAGCCGCACCAGCGGGTCCATCGAATCGAAGGGATAGGCGAGGAACACGTCCCTTTCCCGAACCCGCTCGATGAGGCTGACGGGCGGCTGCAAATCGGACGCCACCCGCCCGCGGAAGGGCGGATATTTGAGAATGGACACCTTATCCTCGGGGAAATATTTCCCCAGCGAAAAGAGAAATTTATAGTCGAGATAATGCTCCACCTTGAAGCAATAGGACTTTTTGAGATTGAGATTTTTCAGGACGAACGAACGCAGCCGATCGCTGTTTTTGTCAATTTCCAGCCGCACGGCATCCAGCATCGGGCGCATCCCCACCTTCCGCTTCATATATTTGGAAAAATCGAAATCGTGTTCGAGATCGGCGTCGTCCACATCCGTATCGAAGTCGGCGTTGCGCGTCACGCGGAGCATCGCCTTGCCCTTCACCGAATATCCCGGAAAAGCATAGTGCCCGAATTCGGATACCAGGTCCTCGATCGTGATCAGGTTGATTTTCTTCCCGCCCTCGATGCGGAACAGCCGCTCCGCCGCCGCGGGGATCGCCATAACCCCGAACATGGGCCGGCCCTCCTTCTCCAGCTCGAACATCATGTAAAGATGCTTGTTTTCAAAGCGGATCATCGGATGCTTCGCGTCCAATACCATAGGCGACAGCAGCGGCAGGACGGCTTCGTAAAAATGCGCCTCGCACTGCGTGCGCTGGCGGGGAGTGAGCTCGTACGGGCGCAAAATGCGCATCCCGTTTCTGGAAAGCTCCGCTTTCAGGCGGGAAAAGACGGCAGAGGATTCCTTATACAGCCCCTTGACGACACCCAGAATCCCCTCTACCTGCTCCTCGGCGGTGAGGTCCGTCTTATTTTCCCGCGCGGAAGGGTCAAGCTTGCTCTCGTTGAGCAGGCTCCCCACGCGCACCATAAAAAATTCGTCCAGATTGGAACAGAAAATCGCCAGAAATTTGCACCGCTCGAGAAGGGGATTTGTGAGATCGCTCGCCTGGTCGAGTACCCGGCGATTGAATTGCAGCCAGGAATATTCCCGGTTGCAATAAATCCCCTTCACAAAGGATTTCTTTCCTTCCGTCACGGTTTATGCCTCCTTTTCTCCCGCATCCCCGACGCTTTCGGCCTCCGCGGGCTCCGCGACGACCGCCTCCGCGGGGGCTTCGGCCACAACGCCTTCGACAGCCGCTGCCGCGGGCGCCTCGGAACTTTCGGGCGATTCTTCCTTCGCCTCAATATCGGGCGTCTCCGCGGGCATTTCCGCCGCCGTTTCCTCTCCCGTTTCCGCTGCCGCCGCGGGAGCCGCCTTTCTGGGACGACCACGGCGCTTCGCTGCCGGTTTTTCCGCAACGGGCTCGGGGATAACCTCTTCGATTATTTCTTTGATTTCCTCGACGACGGGCTCCGCCGATACCGCCTTCCTGGGACGGCCCCGACGCTTTGCCGCCGGTTTTTCCGTTACGGGCTCGGGGATAACCTCTTCGATTACTTCTTTGATTTCCTCGACGACGGGCTCCGCCGATACCGCCTTTCTGCGAGGACGACCCCGACGCTTTGCCGCCGGTTTTTCCGCGACGGGTTCGGGGATAACCTCTTCGATTACCTCTTTGATTTCCTCGACGACGGGCTCCGCCGATACTGCCTTCCTGGGACGGCCGCGGCGCTTTGCGGCCGGTTTTTCCGTTACGGGCTCGGCGTTTATTTCTTCCCTCACCTCTTCCATTTTCTCTTTGACTTTCTTCACATCAGG
>CALWAU010000010.1 GCA_944375795.1 uncultured Clostridia bacterium
TCGCGATAGAGCGCCTCGACGGTATTCACGGCCGCCACCGTCTTTTTGCGGTAGAGCGCCGCCGCGGCCGCGTTTTCGCCCTCTGCCTCCTCGGCGAGCAGAGAACCGAGCGCCCCGACGGCTTCGCCGAGCTGCCCGGTCAGCGCAAAATTGGATGGAATATCATAGGGATTGGTCCCCGTTTCCACCCCGAAAGCTTCGCGGATCTCGACAAAAATATCCCCGCACATCGTGCGCAAAAGGCCCTGCGCCTCCTTTACGAATTTCTGGCAGGCGGCTATCTCCCCCTCTCCCATCGCGGCCTCCGCCGAAACGAGCAGAACGATCGCACGCCCGCAGCATTCCGCCAGCTCCCCCGCCTTTTTCAGCGTATCCCCGTCCAACATGAAAAACCTCCCTTTGTAACTTTCGCCCGAAAAGCTTCCGCCCCGCGCCTCCGAAGGCAACGGCAATGCTTCTCGCTTCGAGTTAGCATAAGCGAACTTGCGATATCATTATACACATTTCTGCGGAAAAAGTCAACCGAACGAAAGGGAAAAAACGAATTTTTCCGAAAAGCTTTGTCGGGAAGGGGTGCGACGGACAGAAAAACGGCGCCGTCGGCGCCGCGTTCCGTTTTGTATTTTTATCAAAAACCAGGGGGCAGGGATGAAGTTATCGGTTTTCCGTCCCCTCAAAGCAGCCGATTGACGCCCCGACGCAAGGACAGAACGGAGCTCCCCTCCGGCGTTTCCACGCAGACGGACGCCTCCGACGGGCTGTCGATTTGCAGGGAGCGCATTTTTCCGTCCTTTACGGCCGCGCTGACGAGAAATCCGCCCACCGCGCGCAACTGCCGGAAAGAAACGCCCTTTTTCCACGCCTCGGGCAGCGCGGGAAAGACGCTTATTCTCCCCTCCTCCGATTGCAGGAGCATTTCCCCGAGCGCCGCGGAAAAGAGCATGTTCGCCTCCAGCGTAAACGGGCGGTAATGAAAAGAACTGACGCCCCGCCGCTTAAAATCCCCGTTGAGGTGAAAGCCGTTGGGGGAAACGAAGCAATCGCGGAAAATTTTCAGCATATAGCGGGCGCCCTCTCCGTTCCCGGCGACGGCATACAGGGCCGCCGCCCAGGCGAAACTGAACCCCACCCACATGCCGGTTCCGTACTTTTCCAGATTGGCGAGGCTCGCGTCGATGCGCGCGGCGTCCTCGCCGCGATAACGGACGATGCGATAGGGATAAATCCCCATCAGATGGGAAAAATGCCTGTGCGACTGCGCGTACGGCTGTTCCGCGTCCAGCATGAATCCCGTTTCGTCGCAGGAAAGGGGGGCAAGCCGTTCGAGTATCCCGCGCCACTCCGCCTCTTCGGCGGGAGCGACCAGCCGGGAAAGCGCACAAAGCCTCGAAAACAGGTATAAGAGCCCGGCGGCGTCATAATTGGAATCGGGCCGAAGAAAGGCGCGAACGGTATCGTCGTAAAATTCCGGCGAAGTGGACACGGGGAAAACAAGCCTTCCCTCTCCGTCGGGCACGAAAAGGGCCGCCAGCGCCCTGCCGCTTCCCGCAAGATATTCGTACGCCTCCGAAAGCGCGGCCGAATCGCCCGTATAGCGGTAGCGCTCGTCCAACCCCAGGCAGTTCCACGGCTGATTTCCGGGACTGAGCGAATATTGCCCCCAGCCCGCCATGGGATTGCCGTCGATGTCCATCACGCCGGGCAAAATATATCCCTCGCACCCGAAAAACGAACGCGCGTGCCTTTTCGCCGCCTCCCGGCGGGCAAGCAGAAAATCGGTGTAGCACTCCCCCTGCTCGATGTGGTTGAACAGGAAGGCGGAAGAATAGGAGTATTGCAGATTGAGGTCGAGATGATAATCCCCCTTCCAGGGCGGAAGCGCGCCGTCGTCCGCCAGCCACACCCCCTGCAGGGTCATGGGCGGACAGCCCTTGCGCGAGCAGCAGGCGAGAAAATATTCGTTCAGCTCGTGCTGCCGTTTGAGATCGGCGTCCGCAAAGGGCAGGGAAACGGCGCTTCGGGCATAATACTTTTTCCACCAGGCGAGGTGGGGCAAAAGCGCACTTTCATAATCCGTCTTTAACGCCTCTTTCAGACCCTCCGCAAATTTTTCCGCCTCCTCCCCGTCCGAGAGCCGCGCGACGCCGAACGCGTATTCCCGTCCGCCTTTCCGCTCCCGCCAGGCGAGCGCGGCGGCATAACGTTCTTCCCCGGAAATGCGTTGTTCAAAACCCTGTATCCCCTCTCCGTCGAAAACGCGGCAGGGCGGATACCCCAATTCCGTCAGCGGATGCCTGTCCACCTCGCCGTATTCCGCCTCGCTTCCCGCAAACGGCGGCGGCACCAGGCCGATCTTGCAATCCCCTTCGACGCGCATTCGGCCCGTCCCTTCCGTCGCGCCCAAAAACAGGCGCAGAGAAAAGTTTTCCGAACGGACGTACGCCTCCGCACGGCGGGTATCCAGGACAAAACTGCCCTTTTCGGAGGGCGGGGCCTCCGCTTTCAGCGCCGCGGCGGGAATGCGGGTGGGCCAGGGCAGATTATAGGGCGCATCGAACAGGGAATCGAACAGGGCCTTCCCCGCCTCCCCTTCTTTGGCGAGGCGCACGTATTCGCGATAGCAGAAAGACGGAGACGAAAACGTCTCCGACCTCCGCCGATCCCACAGATCGCTGCGCCCGAGGGCGATGCGGAACGCCTCCGTTTTTCCCCAGACCAACGCGCCCAGCAGCCCGCTGCCGAGGGGAAGGCCCTCGTCCCAACGGGAATTTTCTTTATAAAAAGTAAGTTTCATGGTTTTTTATCGATGATTCTCCCGAATGAACTGCCCCTCGCCGCGCAAGCGATCAAACAGCGATAGCCGCAACCCTGTCCCATTTGCACAAGGGGCTTGTTGTATGTTTTCGCGCTTTTGTATAAGCAGCTGACGAGAACAGAGCCTTGAAAAAGAGTCAAGGGACGATGTCCCTTGCGGGTGCAGGGCGGAGCCCGCAAAAGGAACCCCGCCGGAAGCGAAACGGCAGTTTCGCGCTTTACCGCGCAAGCGGTCGGTGCGGGCATACGCCCGCAAACAATCCCCTCTTCCCCCCTTTGCACAAGGGGGACTTGTTTTTATGGTCTTCCTTCCATCCGCACAAGGGGGCTGATTGTGCGGTATTCCCCTCCCCTTTTTGTCAAAGGGGAGGCTTAAAGGAGGCTCCTTTGTGTAAAGGGAGCTGTCATGCGCAGCATGACTGAGGGATTGTCTTGCCCGTTCA
>CALWAU010000011.1 GCA_944375795.1 uncultured Clostridia bacterium
TTTGAGGAGTGCCCTCATTTGATTTACAAGTATATTCTACTATATTCCGACAAAAAAGTAAACGGTTTTCGGAAAAATTTTTGAATTTTTTCAAAACCATAAAAAACGGGCAAAAAATGATAATAAATCACATTTTCACACCATTTTCACATTTTCGGGATTGTTAAATTTGACTTAATTGTTAAATATTTACAAAAGTTTCTCACAGGACTTTGCAGAGGGCGCAGCAGAGGACGACGGAAGCGAAATAGGAGAGGAGAGAGATGACGAGGGCGCCCGTAAATTTTTTCTGCTTTGTGCGGGAGAAATAGACGGCGCCGATGTAGAACACCGTTTCGGAGGAACCGTAGGCGACGCAGGCGCAGCGGGATACGTAGCTGTCGGGGCCGTATCGGGCGAGGATATCCGAAAGCACGGCGGTGGAGCCGTTGCCCGAGAGAGGCTTGACGAGCACGAGGGAGGAGATCTCTTTGGGGATACCCAGCCGCTCGAACAGCGGAGCGAGGAGGGCGGTGAGTTTGTCCTCCAGGCCGCTGACGGAAAACAATTGCGTGAGCATCATGACGGTGGCGATATAGGGAAAGACGGACATGACGAGGGGGATCGCGCCCTTGACGCCCTCGGCGAAACTGTCATAGACGCGGACTTTCCGGACGGCGGCAAAGAGGAAGGAGAATAAAAAAATGACGGGGATGATCAGCGTGAAAAATTTCATCGTCTCTCCCCTGCCCGTCTCGTTTTGTATGCGGCGGGGCGTTTGGCGGGGTAGTCGTTCCCTTCCCTTTTTGCGGCCGGTGTCCGGGCTTTGTCGCGGATGAAAAGGCGGGTGAGGAGCACGCCAAGCAGCGTGGAAAAGGCGGTGGCGAGCATGGTGGGCAGAATAATGTCGGCGGCGGACACGCTTCCCGCCGCGACGCGCATGGCGACCACCGAGGTGGGAATGAGCTGCAGGGAGGTGGCGTTGACGACGAAGAGCATGGAGGAGGCATAGCGGGCGTGGGGATTGCGCTGTTCGAGGAGTTCCGCGGCGCGGATGCCGTAAGGCGTGGCGGCGCCGCCGATGCCGAGGAGATTTGCCGAGAGGTTCATGCCGATCGCCGAGAGGGTTTCCTCGTCCTGCGTCCGGAACAGTTTTTTGGAGAGCGGTTTGAGGAGACGGGAAATGCCGCGGGTGACGCCGCTCTTTTCCCAAAGCCGCATGAGGCCGAGCCACGCCGCATAGGAGGACAGCAGGGCGAGGCAGAGGGTGGCGCTGCGGCTTGCGCCGTCGAGAAGGGCGGGCAGGAATCCGGACGGGTCGAACAGGAGAAGCAGGGCGGCCGAAAGAATGAAAATGACGGCGAATACGGCATTCATATCCCTATTCTATGTCCTTGTCCCGCGAAAAATGACGGTTTTTGTCCGTCTGACGGACGCGGCGTGGCATGGCGGGCGGCGAAAAAGGGAAAAGCCGCGTTTTACGCGGGCGGACGGAAAGGCGGCGGAAAGGGGAAAAGGGGCGAAAAGTAATTTACTTTTCCGCGCAAAGGGTGTATAATAGAGCGTGTACCATTTACGGAGGAATTGACATGGACGGCGAGAGGAAGAAATACTATATTACCACGGCGATCGCGTATACGTCCGGAAAGCCGCATATCGGGAATACCTATGAAGCGGTGCTCGCGGACGCCGTCGCGCGCTTCAAGCGCAAAGAGGGCTATGACGTGTTCTTTCAGACGGGAACGGACGAACACGGGCAGAAAATAGAGGAAAAGGCCGCAAAGGCGGGCGTGTCGCCCAAGGAATACGTCGACAAGGTGGCGGGAGAAATCAAGGGGATCTGGGACCTCATGGGGACCTCGTACGACCGGTTTATCCGCACCACCGACCCCGACCACGAAAAAACCGTGGCGAAAATTTTCAAAAAGTTTTACGACCAAGGGGATATCTACAAGGGCTACTACGAGGGAATGTACTGCACCCCCTGCGAGTCCTTCTGGACGGAGAGCCAGCTGGTAGACGGGAAATGCCCCGACTGCGGCAGGGAAGTGAAGCCCGCGCGCGAGGAGGCGTATTTTTTCCGCATGGGGAAATATGCCGACAGGCTGATAGAGCACATCAATGCCCATCCCGAATTTATTCAGCCCGTTTCCCGCAAGAACGAGATGATGAATAATTTCCTTCTGAAGGGATTGCAGGATCTCTGCGTTTCGCGCACCTCGTTTACCTGGGGGATTCCCGTGCCCTTCGACAAAAAGCACGTCATCTATGTCTGGCTGGACGCGCTGACCAACTATATCACGGGGCTGGGCTATGACCCCGACGGAAACGTCGGAGAAAACTATAAGAAGTATTGGCCCGCCGACCTGCACCTCATCGGAAAGGACATCATCCGTTTCCACACCATTTATTGGCCCATTTTCCTCATGGCGCTGGGCGAACCGCTGCCCAAACAGGTATTCGGGCATCCCTGGCTTCTGCAGGGGGACGGGAAGATGTCCAAATCCAAGGGCAACGTCATTTATGCGGACGACCTCGTGCGGCTGTTCGGCGTGGACGCGGTGCGCTTTTTCGTGCTGCACGAAATGCCCTTCGACAACGACGGCGTCATTTCCTGGGAGCTGGTCGCAGAGCGGTATAATTCCGAGCTCGCCAACGTCCTGGGCAATCTCGTTTCCCGCACGCTGGCGATGATTTCCAAATATTTCGGCGGGACCGTCGTTCGGGCGGCTCTGCCCGAGGAGGGGACGGACGGGGAGTTCAAGGCCTTCGTCGCGGGGACCGCCGAACGGGTGCGCGGCCGCATGGACGCCCTGCGCGTCGCCGATGCGCTCACCGAAATTTTTGCGCTGTTGCGGCGCGCGAATAAGTATATAGACGAAACCATGCCCTGGGTGCTCGCCAAAGACGAGAGCAAAAAAGGGCGGCTCAACGACGTCCTCTATAACCTCGCCGAGGCGATCGTGACGGGCGCGTCCCTTCTGGACAGCTTCATGCCCTCGACTTCGGAAAAAATTCTGGCGGCGTTCGGCGTAAAGGACCGCTCTTTGGAGGACTGCGGGAAGTTCGGCACGGCGGAGCGCATGACGGTCGCACCCTTGCCCGCCCTGTTCGCCCGCGTCGATTTCAAGGCCCTGGAACCGGAGATAGAGGCCATCCGCGCGCGGCAGCGCGACGAAGCGGAAAGAGAGGCCGCGTCCGCGGCGGCTGCGGAAAAGGCGCAAAAACAGGACGGCTCGCAAAAGGCGGGCGTGCGGCTGGCGACGGCGCGGCCCGCGGGGGTGCCGGATGGACAAAAAGCCGGGGATAAGGCGGCCGAGGAGCAAAAGAGCGGGGCCGTCGGCGAATCGGACGGAGGCGCGCAAGAAGAGGAGGACGGCGGAAAGCCGGAAATCTCGATAGAGGATTTTGCGCGGGTGCAACTGCGCGTGGGGGAAATCGTCGCCTGCGAACGGGTGCCCAAGTCCTCCAAGCTGCTGCACGAAACGGTGAGATTCGGGAACGAGACCCGCTCGATCGTTTCGGGGCTGGCCAGGCACTATTCGCCCGAGGAGCTGGTGGGCAAAAAAGTGGTGTTCGTCACCAACTTAAAGCCCGTGAAGCTGTGCGGGGTCTTGTCCGAGGGCATGATCCTCGCGGCGGAGGACGAGGGCGGCAGGCTTTCGCTGATCGTGCCGGACAGGGACGTGGACGACGGCGCCGAAATCGGCTGAACGGGAGGGGCAGGGCTTTGTTTATCGACGTGCACTGTCACCTGACGGGAGGCGAATACGACGGGCTCGGCGGGGCGGACGGCGCTTTGGCGCGGGCGCGGGAAGCGGGCGTGGGGGCGTTTATCGTCTCGGGATTCGACCTGCCTTCCTCCCGGGCGGCGGCGGAGCTGGCGGAAAGGCACCCGGACGTATATTTCTGCGCGGGGTTTCAGCCCGAGGAACTGAAAAAGTACCGCGAGGGGGACCTCGACGAGATCGCCGCGCTCGCGCGGGAGAAAAAATGCGTCGCGGTGGGGGAAATCGGTCTGGATTACCATTTTCCCGACAATCCCCCGCGGGAGTTGCAGCGGGAACTGTTTTCGCGGCAGCTGGCGCTGGCGGACGGCCTGGGGCTGCCCGTCGTCGTTCACAGCAGGGACGCGGCGGCGGAGACGCTAGAAATGCTTCGGGAAAACGCGGAAAGGCTGAAAAGGGGCGGGCTGATGCACTGCTATTCGTATTCGGCGGAGATGACGGGCGCGTTTGCGGCGCTGGGGATATATTTTTCCTTCGGCGGCACCTCCACTTTCAAGAACGCGAAAAAGGTGCACGAGAGCGCGCGGGCGGTACCTGCGGAGCGCATTCTGTCGGAGACGGACAGCCCCTATCTCACCCCCGTGCCCCGTCGCGGCGAGTTTCCCAACGAGCCGAAAAACGTCGCCTATGTCGTAAAAAATCTCGCAGTTTTGCGAAACGAAAAAGAAGAGGAGCTGGAAGAACGGATTTTCGCCAATGCGAAGAGATTGTTTTTCCGGCTTGCGGAGTAGAAGGACATGAAAAACGAAAGGAACGGAGAAAACAATATCGAAAAAAATAACGGCGGCAGAAACGAACGCCGCGGCGACGCGCGCAAAAATTCCGCCGGGCAGGCGGGTAATCAGAACCGGGAAAATCGGGAAAACCGCGAGGCCCGGGAGCGCGACCGCGCCCGCGAGCGGGACAGGAAAAAGCAGAGCGGCGGCAAGCAGAAAAACAAAAATCAGGGCGGCAAGGGAGGCGCGGACAACCGCAAGGATACGTACGTGTACGTCCTCGACGGAAACGTCTACATCAATCTCACCAACAAGTGCTCCAACGCCTGCCATTTCTGCGTGCGCAACGAACGGGCCAGCTATTACGGCAATTATCTCTGGCTCCGTCACGGCGACCCGACGGCGGAAAAGGTGATCGCCGCCCTGAACGCGCTCGATTTGTCCGCCTATAAGGAAATCGTGTTCTGCGGCTTCGGGGAGCCGACGTATAAGATGGCCGAGATGGCCGCGGTGGCCGATTACGCCCACGAAAAGGGGCTGAGCACCCGCCTGAACACCAACGGGCAGGGCAGCCTCATCAATAAGCGGGACATCGTGCCCGAGCTGAAGGGGAAGATAGACAGAATCAACATTTCCCTCAATGCGTCCAGCGCGGAGAAGTATCAGCCCGTCTGCCGTTCCCAATTCGGCGAGGCGGGGTATACCGCCATGCTCGATTTCGCGCGCGAATGCCGCAAAAACGGCGTCGAATGCTGGTTTTCGGTGGTGGACATCGTGGGTGAGGACGAGGTGGCGGCCTGCTGGCGCGTGGCGGAAACGGTGGGCATTCCCCTGCGGGTGCGCAAGTATATCGCGGACGCCTGAACCCGAAAAACGGACGGGCAGGGGAGAGACGAATAAGGTTTCGGCCCGTCGTCGGTCTTGCTTTGGGACGGGCGCGGCATGTCGGAAAAGGAGCGGAGAATATGGAAAATTTGCGCGAGGTGCTCGGGAAATACGGATTCCGGTTCAAAAAGCAGCTCGGACAGAATTTTCTTTCCGACGCCAATCTTCTGCGGTCGATTGCGGAAAGCGCGGGCGCGGAGGGAAAGACGGTGGTGGAGATCGGCTGCGGAGCGGGCACGCTCACCCGCGCGCTTGCGGGGCGGGCGGAAAGGGTATTTGCCTTTGACGTGGACGTCAATCTGCGGCCCGTGCTCGCCGAGACGCTTGCGGGGCTGGAGAACGTCGAGGTGATTTTCCGGGATTTTCTCCGTCTCGATCTCCGCGCTTTCGAAGCGGAAATCGGGGAATATCTCGTCGTCGCCAATCTGCCCTATTATATCACCACGCCGCTGGTGGGGAGGCTTCTGGACGAAAGCGAAAAATGTCTCGGATTTTCGGTGATGGTGCAGGAGGAAGTGGCGGAGCGGTTCTGCGCGCGCGAAGGCACCCCCGAATATGGCGCGATCACCGCGGCGATCGCCCTGAAGGGAGAGGCGCGCATCGTAAAGCGGGTGCCGCGTACGATGTTTTTCCCCCGCCCGAACGTCGATTCCGCGGTGGTGCGCGTGGATTTTGAGCGCGGGCGATTGGGCGTAAAGAGCGAGGAGATGTATAAACGGACGGTCCGATGCGCTTTTTCGGGCCGGCGCAAGACATTGGAAAACAATCTCGTGAACGGTTTTTCTCTGTCCCGGGAACGGGCAAAGGCGATTTTGGAGAGGTCGGGAATCGACGAAAAGGCGCGCGGCGAAACGCTGTCCCCCGAACGGTTTGCCCGTCTTTCCGACGTTTTATATGACGAAATCGGAAATTGAACTTTCGGTCTCCCGCCCGAAAACGCCGCAAAGAGATTCGGACGGCTGTTGCCGGCTGTCGGTAAAAATTTTGTTTCCGCAGAAAGGAAACGATGTTGTTTCTGCCCCTGCCGTTTTGCAAAACGGCAGGGGCAGAGGGCTAGTTTTTCTGTAATGTGCCTTTGTCGGCTATATCGCCGAGCCGATGTTTTTTGTCATGGTGCGAAGTCGAGGTTTTATTGCGATGAAAACGGGCATATAAATATATCGTTTCGCGGTTTCGGCGCTTTGTTGTTTTTCGGGACGGTCTATGATTTGTCGGAAAGCGAAAGTGCGGATTCGACAAAAGTCCCGCGAAAAAATTTTTTTTCTTCCGTTATAAAACGTGCCGCGGACTCATAGATTAAAGCAGAACGACACCGAAAGGAAAAAAGGAGATTTTTTTATGAACGAAGAAATCGAATACGCCGAAATGCTGGAAATTCCCGTTTCTACGGTCAATGTCGTGCAGAAGAAACGCCGCATCCGCGGCAAGAATCCGCCCAATCTAAAAGATCGGCTGATTTCCCGCATCAACAACCGCGTGGGGACGGATTCCGGCGATTTCCGTTCCGCGCCCGCGGATACGCTCGCGCAGGACCCCGTCTTTGCTTCCGCCGAGAACGCCGCCATCGAGGACGCCGCCGCGGGCACCGTGCGCGACGATCCCGAGCTCAACGAGTATGCCTACCGCGAGGGCGGGGAGCGGCTGGATACCGTCCTCCTTTCCGATACGCCCGGCAAGAAGAAAAAGCGTGGATTTTTTGCGGGGAACGACGAGGGTGCGGACGCGGAGGCGGACGGTTACGAGTATGCCGTAAAAACCCCCGCCGAGCGCCGCGCAGGCATTCTGCTCACGGCGGAATTTGCGCTTGCCTGCCTTTTGTGCGGCGGGATATTTCTCACCAACGTCTTTATGCCGACCAGCGCCATCAATACCTTTTTCCGCAGCCTGATGCCGTCGGAAACGACTTCGACGGACAATCGCGTCTATTCCGATTTCGAGCTGGGCAGCGTGGTCAGCGAGCTTTCGGACGCCGAGCTGAGCGTTTCGCCCGCGGGCGTGCTCACGTTTACGGACGAATGCTGCGTATATCCCGCGGTGGACGGCACCGTGTCCTCGGTGACCGCCAATGCGGACGGGACATATGACGTGCGCATCGACCATACCGACAATTTCTACGGCGTCATCGGCGGGCTGGATTACGTCTATTACGCGGCGGGCGACAAGGTGTACAGCAACGTGCCCGTCGGCTACAGCAACGGCGAAACGGCGGTGCGGGTGACGATGTACGCGGACGACGCGCTGCTCAATTGCTACACGGTGGACAGCGAAAACTGTCTGAGCTGGGTACAATCGGAGAGCTGACGAAGGGGCCCCCTTGAAGACGAAAAACGATGGAGCGCCGCGTTCAACGCGGCGCAAAAGGTCTTTTGCGGACGCCCTTTCCGGGGCGAAACGCAGGCTGTCCGTGCATCCGCTCTTCCTGCTTCTGGGCGTTTACTATTGCTTTATCGGCCGCCTTCCCGTCTTTCTCATGAGCGCGCTGGTCGCCCTGCAGCACGAGTGCGCGCATGCCTTTGCGGCTTCCCGGCTGGGCTATAAGCTCAACCGCGTCGTGCTCATGCCGTACGGCGCGGTGATAGACGGCGACCTCGCCGGGATCGGGTTTAAGGACGAAATTTTCGTGGCGGTGTGGGGGCCGCTGTGTAATCTTTTTACGGCGGCGGCGTTTGCGGCGCTGTGGTGGGTGTATCCCGACGCCTATGCGTTTACGGATACCGCCTGTTATGTATCGTTGGCCGTCGCGCTGGTCAATCTCGTACCTGCCTATCCCCTCGACGGGGGAAGGGTGCTTCGCGGCGCGCTGTGCATGCACATGGAGGAAAAGCGCGCGGATAAAATTTGCCGGGGGATCACCCTCGCGCTTTCGGCCGGGTTGCTGCTCGCCTTTGCCGTTCTCTGCGTGCGGCGGGTCCCCAATTTCACCCTCCTGGCCTTTTCGCTGTTTCTGATTGCGGGCGCGTTCGGGAACGGGCCTTCCGCCGCGCGGTATACAAAAATCAATTTTTCCTCCAAGGACGCCTTCCGCCGCGGCGTGGAGATACGGCGGGTGGCCGTGACGTCGGATTGCACCCTCAAGCGCGCGGTGGGCTTTGTCGAACGGGACAAATATCTCCTCCTGGACGTGTACGACGAGGAGGAGAACCTGATCGGGGAAATCGGACAGAACGAGCTTGCCGAAATTTTCTTTTCTTCGGGCATTTACAGCACGCTCGGCGAATTTTTGTAATGAAAATGTAAAAAAACCGTAAAGAATCTTCAAAACCCCCTTGCAAAAAGATGCGCGATGTGGTATAATGTTTAATGCGAAACGCGTGCCGGGGGAAAATGAACGGAAAAGGGGCGGGCGCGTCCTTTTTCGGAGAGTACATTCAAAGCGGGATTCGACACGGCATGAAGAAGGAATGGTTTTTTGACAGATATTGCGGGCAGCAGTTCGTCGCGCTTTTGGAGGACGGCGTACTTGCGGAATTTGCCGCCGAAAAGGAATCGGGCGGGGAGATCGTCGGCAATATTTATAAGGGCAGGGTGGCGAACGTTTTAGGCGGCATGCAGGCGGCGTTCGTGTCCTGCGGGCTGGAGCGCAATTGCTACCTTTCCACGGAGGAGTCGTATACCGATTATACGAAATATGACGGTACCATGGGAGGGACGAACGCAAAACCTCTCGACTTGAAGCCCGGGGACGAGATCCTCGTGCAGGTAGTGCAGGCCCCCCGCGGGAGCAAGGGCGCCAAAGTGACCACGCACCTGTCCTTTGTCGGAAAAAATCTCATCTATCTTCCCCGCACCGATTTCATCGGCATTTCCCGCAAGATCACCGAGGAGGAGCTGCGGAAAAATCTGCTGTTCACGGCAGAGCGGATGCGGACGCGGCCGGACGAGGGATTTGTCGTGCGCACGCAGGCGCCCTATGCCACCCGCCGGCAATTGCGCAGGGAGGCGGAATATCTGAAAAACCTCTGGCGGGTCACCGCCGAAGCCGCCGAGCGCGCCCCGGTGGGGAGCGTTCTGCATAAGGAATGCGACCTTCCCGTGCGCATCATGCGGGACAGCATGGGCGACGACGTGACGGCGATGCACGTGGGGGACAGGGAATTGTACGAGCGCCTGCTGGGGCTGGTGCGGCTGCGCGGAGATTTTTCCGAGCGCAAGGTGACGCTGTATGCGGGAAAACGGGCGATGTTCCGCGAATACGGCATTTCTCCCCTGGTCTACGAAGCGGCGCAGCCCTGCGTGCAGCTGAAAAGCGGCGGGTCTCTGGTCATCGACCACACGGAGGCGATGACGGTGGTGGACGTCAATTCGGGTAAATTCGTCGGCGACAAGAACATGGAGCAGACGGCGCTGGAGGTCAATCTGGAGGCGGCGCGGGAAATTGCCCGGCAGGTGCGCCTGCGCAATATCGGCGGCATCGTGGCGGTGGATTTCATCGATATGGACGAGGAATCCCATCGGGAAAAGGTGACGGCGGAGCTTTCCGACCGCCTTTCCGCGGATAAGGCGAAGTGCCGCGTTCTGCCCATGAGCGAGTTCTGCGTCTCTCAGTTCACCCGCAAGCGGGTGGGGAGCGACGTTCTGTCCTATCTCCTGAAACCGTGCGAACATTGCGGCGGAAGGGGATATGTGCATGCGGACGTGTTCGTGGTGGCGCATATCCGCGCCGATTTGCTCGATTTGTTTGCCGACGGATATACCGCCGCCGTCGTGGAGCTCGGCGAAGGCATCATGCGGCGGATTCTGGACGAGGGCCTGCTCCGCCGGGAAGCGGCGGGGCGCTGGAAGGACAAGCAGGTGTACCTCATTCCGCACAGGACGTATGCGGACGGGCAGTATTCCGTCCGCGGGGACAATTCGGGCGTTCTGCATCTCCCCGACAACGCGCAGATACTCTATTGAACGCGGCTGAACGGGCCGTCGCCCGTGGACGAAAACATGTAAAAAATCGCCCGAAAGGCCCTCCGATTTTCGGAGGGCCTTTCAAAAGAGGCGCCCATGTCTGCGATGAACGGGAATGCCTTAAAGAAATTCCTTTAATTTCTTTTCAAAGTCCTCTTCGAGGGCGATGAGCTCCTTGAGGAGGGCGGTGATTTCTTCGTCGTCGTTTTCGGGCAGATCGCCCAGAGAGGTTTTGAGGGAGGTGATCCCCATGACGGTGCCCTGGATCATCATTTCCGCGATATGGGGGCGGGAGTTGTCCATGAGGGTGTTCATCTTGATGGAGCTCCACATCACGGCCTTTTTGATGGGGCCGGGCTCCTTGACCTCCAGGGCCTTGTCGCGGGCGAGGCAGGCTGCTTTGCCGGAGATGCGTTCGTATTCCTCGTGCTGGCGCAGGATTTCCGCTTTCAGGGGCTCGTCCTCCACTTCGGGCAGGATGTCCGAAATGGATTCCAGCGCCAGGTGGCAGTTGCGGTAAATTTCCGCGAGAATCTCTTCGCTCTTTTTTACTTCCATAATCGTATCTGTCTCCTTTCTGCCTTCAGTTTCCGCAATTCGGGCCGCGAATATGCGAAAAAAGCGGAAAAGGAAGGGAAAAATCCGCAAAAGGGCGGAAAAATCGCTTGACTTCCCGGGCGGGAATATGGTATAGTATATCCCGAGCCGACAGAAACGGGCTTTTTTAAGCGCGGCCCGCCGGGAGGGTTTCCGGGGTCCGCCGCCTGGGTTCTTCGAGACTGGAAAGAGGAGGTAAAACCATGTACGCTGTTATCGAAAACGGAAACAAACAGTATAAGGTGCAGGAGGGAGACGTCGTTCGCCTGGAAAAGCTCAAAGCGAACGAGGGCGATACGGTATCCTTCGGTGCGATGCTCGTTTCCGACGAGAACGGGATCAGAACGGGTGCGGACGCCGCGGGCGCGAAAGTCACCGCCACTGTCGTCGAACAGGGCAAGGATAAAAAGATCATCGTTTTCAAGTACAAAGCGAAGAAGAACGAGCGCAAGAAGCAGGGTCACAGGCAGCCGTTTACGGCGGTAAAAATCGAAAAGATCGAGCTTTGACCCGGAAAGGGGGCTTTCCCTCCGCGGGGAGCGGAAAGCGGAAATTTCAGATTCAAGGAGAAATAAAAATGATTTTCATCAGTTTATTCGCTCATAAAAAGGGTACCGGCTCCTCCCACAACGGCCGCGACAGCGAGGCGAAGCGCCTCGGCGCCAAGCGCGGGGACGGCCAGCAGGTTCTGGCGGGGAATATCCTCGTCCGTCAGAGGGGGACCAAGATCCATCCGGGCACGAACGTCGGCATCGGCAGCGACGATACCCTGTTTGCGCTGGTGGACGGCGTGGTCCGCTACGAAAGAATGGGCAGAGACAAGAAAAAGGTAAGCGTATATCCCGTCGAAACGATCGTCGCCGCCGCGGAATAACGCTCTCCCGCCCGTCCGGGCGGCTGAAAACAGAAACAAAAATCCGGCTTCTCTCAGGGGGGGCCGGTTTTTTTGTCTTTGCATATGTTTTATGCTCAGAGGGGGCGCGATTGCGGCGCCGTGCCGACGGGGTGAGCGCAAAACGGCATTTCAAGGGTGTGTCGGCGGCGATTGCCGCGGCGGAACATCAGGCGAGGCCGTCGCGCATTTTCTGCATCAACTCGCGCTCGGCGGCGAGGCGTTTTACGGCGAGATCGCGCTTGCGGAGAATTTTGTTGATAAGGGAAAAGAATACGACGGTGGAGACCAGGCTGCCGACGAGGTCGGCGATCGGTTCCGCCCAAAAGGCCGCCTCCGCGCCGAAGAAACGGGGCAGAAGCAGGGTCAGCGTAAGCATGAGCGCAATTTTGCGGAAAAGGGAGAGCGTAATGGCGACGGGGGCGATGCCGAGGGCGGTAAGACCGTCTACCAGCGCGTATTGGAAGGCGAGGGGGATGATCATCAGCGTATAGATGTGGATAAAGCGCACGCTTTCCGCTTTGAGAGAGGGGTCCGAGGTAAAGACGGAGACCACGCCGCCCGCCCCGAACCGCGCCACCAGGAACATGACCGCCGTGTACGCGATGCACATACCCAAAATCGCCCGTTCGCATCTTTTGACGCGGGCGGGGTCGTTTGCGCCGTAGTTGTAGGACAAAGCCGGCTGTGTTCCGCCCGAAATGCCGCCGAGGGGCAGGGTGACGATTTGCATGAAGGAGAGCATGATGGTGGCGGCGGAAATCAGCTCGTCCGCGCGGGAGCCGCCGTAGGCGCGCAGAACGCCGTTGAGCGCAAGCAGCATCGCCGAGTCCGTCGCGATAATCAGAAAGGGGGACAGGCCCAGAGTCAGGATTCTGCCCATCGTCTTGCCGTCGTAGCCGCCGAAACTGAGTTTGACGTCCGCGGATCTGCCGAGCAGGAAAAAGACGGTGAAGGCGGCGGAAAGGGCCTGGGACAGCACGGTGGCGAGCGCCGCGCCCGCGACGCCCATGTCAAAGGCATAGATAAACAGCGGGTCCAGCGCGATATTGGCGACGGCCCCGATACATACGGTCAGCATGCCCGCCTTGCCGCGGCCCTGCCCGACGATATAGGCATTCAGGCCCGTCGTCATCACGGCAAACACCGTGCCCGCGGCATACCAGGAAAAATATTCCGAGGCGTAAGCCGCGCTTTCTCCGCCCGCGCCGAACAGTCGGAGAAGGGGCTCCTTGAATGCCAGCGCCGCGGCGGTGAGCAGGACGGACATCACCGCCAGCAGCAGGGCGCCGTTGCTCAGTATTTTTCGGGCGCCGGCAAAATCCTTTTCGCCCATTTTGATGGACATGGCGGGGGCGCCGCCCAAACCCACCCAGGTGCCGAAAGAGGAGAGCAGCGTGACCAGCGGACCGCAGATCCCCACCCCCGCCAGCGCCACGGTGCCTACCCCTTCCATGTGGCCGATATAGATGCGGTCCACGATGCTGTACAAAACGTTGACGAACTGCGCCAGCATGGAGGGAATCGCCAGCTTGAATACCAGGCGGAAAGGGGCTTCCGTCCCGAGAAAATTGTCCGCCGGAGCGGTGTTTTTGGCTATGTGTTTCATAAAAAAGACTTCCGTTTTTGCCGCACGGCCGCCGAGGCGAGGCAGTCGGTGCGGTGCGATGCAACACAATATTATAGCGAAAAATACGGAAAAGGCAAGCGTTTGCGGGCGTTTCCTTCCGCCTTTTGCAAAAATATCCGTCCCGGTCCCCGCGCGCCCCGCATAAACTTGCGCCGGCGGCCCCTCCGGAGAGAATAAAGGACGCATTTTTTATCCGCGCTCTTTGTTCGGCGCGTCCCTGTCCCGTGTCGGGCTCTCTCTTTTATCACAAAATATTCACTTTCATTTCTTTGCTTTTTTTCGCCCGATGTGTTATAATGATATGTAATGTCAATATAGTTAAGTTAAGTAAAGTATTCTGTCGCGGCCGGTGATAGTTTTTTCGGTTTTTCCATATAATGAAAGTGACGCCCCGCGCCGGGTGTACCCATCGGGCGTGGAAGGAAAAGAGGAAGAAGCTGACCGCGGCGGACGGCGCAAGAGAATTTTGACGGGAGGACGTCGGGAGGATGAAAAAGGTTCGGAAAGAGAGGGTGAATGTCGCGGCCGAGGCGGCGTTCGCCGAAGCGGTTGCCGGGCAGGCCCCGGCGAGGGAGGAAGAAGCGGGTTCCGCGGAGGGAAAGCGCGCGAAGCGCATTTTCGGCGTCCGTGCCAGCACGCTTTTTCTGATTTGTTATATCGCGGCTTTTTTGGGCTGGTGGGTGGAAAATATTTTCCGTTCCTTTTCGGCGGGGGTATTCGATTCCCGGCATCAGCTTCTGCCCTTTCTCGGGGCGTACGGGTTCGGGATTTTCGTGATGTTTTTCATCTTCGGCACGCCCACGGAGATGCGGGTGTTCAAGAAGCGCATTCTGCCCGAGCGCACCGCGAAAAATCATATTCTGCGTGGCGTGATCTACTGCGCGCTGATGTTTGTGCTCATTCTGTTCGGGGAGATGGGCATGGGAATGCTGTTTGAAAAGGTTTTCGGCGTGAAGGCGTGGAATTATACCTCCATTCCCCTGCATATTACCCGGTATACGAGCATTCCCACGACGCTGGCGTTCACGGCGGGAATCTTTCTTTTGATGCAGTTTGCCTTTCCGCATGCGGTGAAGCTCATCGACAAAATCCCGGACAAGACGGCCTTTGTTCTCGCGCTGGTGCTGGGGATACTCATCGCCGCCGATTGGCTGATCATGATCATCTCCGGGCTTGTAAACGGCAAATTTCCCGATTATTGGTCCATTCGGTTCGGATAAGGCAGGGCTTTTGCGGCATTTTCGCGGAAAAAACTTCCGGCCCTCGCCGGAAAAGGAGGGAATGTGTTTCCGGATAAGGATACCGCCTTGCGCGAGCTGGAGCTCGCGGGAAAAATGAATCCCGGGCCCTGGACGGAGCATTCGCGCCATGCGGCCGAAGCGGCGGAGTACATTGCCGCGGCCTGCGGCGATTTGAATTGCGAAAAGGCGTTTGTCTGCGGTCTGTTGCACGATATCGGAAGAAGAGCGGGCGTTTCGGCGGTAAGGCACATCGTAGACGGTTACGATTACTGTCTTTCCAAAGGGTGGGACGAGGTTGCGCGGGTGTGTCTGACGCATTCTTTTCCCGTGAAGGATATCCGGGCGGATATCGGAAAAAAGGACATCGGCAGAGAACAGTATGATTTTGTCGATCGCTATCTGAAAAGCATCGAATACGACGATTACGATAAATTGATTATTCTCTGCGATGCGTTGGCCGACGCCCGGGGGTTTTGTATCCTGGAAAAGAGATTTGTCGATACGGCGAGGCGGTACGGCGTGTTTCCCTTTTCGGTCGACCGCTGGAACAAAACTTACGCGTATAAGGAATATTTTGAGGAAAAGGCGGGGACTTCGCTTTATCGGCTTCTGCCCCGCATCGAAGCCTGTATATACGACGAAAAATAAGGAAAGGACGCTTCGCTGTATCGCGAAACGTCCTTTTTTGTTTTTCGGAACAATCTTTTTGCGGCGGTTCGGCGCGCCCCTGCCGCGCTATTTTTTGTCTGCGGCTTCTTCCGTTTCCGCAAGCGCCTCCTCGTGCTTGTCCGGCTCCACCAACAGGGTCTTGTAGTCGGTGTAGGTCACGAAGCCCGCTTTCGCCTTGGGGGGCTTGCGGACAAATTTCCGTTCGCACCAGTCCACGGGCACCTTGCCCGATTTGCCGTCCGAGTAATAAGCGCACACTTCTGCTGCAAATAAAAGTACGTCGTCGCTTACCTGCCTGCCCTCTGTCGCGATAACGACGTGGGTGGAATGGTATTTCTGGGCGTGCAGCCAGATATCGGAGGGGGCGCAGCTTTTCAAAAGCCGATCGTTTTGCAGATTGTTTCTGCCCGAGAGAATGCGGAAGCCCTTGAAGCGGTATTCGCGGAAAGGGGCGGAGACCTCTTTCTTTTTGGCGCCCGGGCGTTCCTTGGGCGGCTTTATGAGGCCGAGCGAAATGAGCTCGGTTTCGATTTCCTTCAAATCGTCCTGCGTTTCGGCGAAGGAGAGGGAGGCGGCGACGCTGTCCGTATAGCGCATTTCTTCTTCCTCCTGCCGCAGCCGGGGGGCGAGCGCCTCTTTCGTCCGCTTTTGCTTGGCGTATGCCTTGAAATATTTCTGCGCGTTCTGGGCGGGGGTGAAGCGGGCGTCCAGGGCGATGCGCAGAGTGCCCCCGTCCGCGTCGTACCAATTTTCCAGCTCCGTTTCCTTCATGCCCCGTTCCAGGCGGTAGAGGTTGGCGGTGAGCAGTTCCCCCTTGACGCGCAGGGTTTCCATCCTTTCGCATTCCTTCAGCCGCTCCAGCGTGTCCTGCAATTTTTTCTGCTGTTTTTTGTGCAGGGAGCGGACGGCCGCCTCCAAACGGCGCTTTTTGTCCTCGAAGGCCCGCTTCGTCTCCCTGCGGTAATAATATTCGTCCTCGGCGGCGTTGAGGGAGGGCATGGGTACGCCGTTTTTGACGGGGAAGGCGAAAAAGTCCTTCGCTTCGCCGCCGGGGGTTCCGTCCGAGGTGAGGAGGCAGGCCTCTACGGGCTGATTGCGGCAGAAACCGCCGACGAACTCCCAGACGGGCGTACCCCGGGGAATGCGGCGGAGCAGCTCGCGCGCGGTGGGCAGAGCGATTCCCGCAACGTTGTCGAAAAGAAAGCGGGCGTATTCCTCCCCGTCGCCGTCGGTGTGGGTGGAGAGGAAGCTTTGTATGCGCTCTTTCAGCCCCTCCGCGTCGAAGGGGGAGAGCTTGTCCTGGGGGACGGGATAAGCGTATTTCGCGCCCGGAAGCAGCACCCGCCTGGCATTGTCCTCGAGGGAGGCGGTTTTCAGGGCGCCCGCGATGATACCGTTTTCGGTGAGAATGAGATTGGAATATTTGCCCATGAGCTCGCAGACGAGCACCCGTTCCGCCCGCGAAAAATCGCTCGTGCACAGCATGCGTATTTCGACGATGCGCTCGAAGGCGTATTGGGATACGGAGAGGATCTCCGCGCCGAGCAGATGTTTGCGCAGCAACATGCAGAAATTGGGCGCGACGGGCGCGGGTTCCTTTTCGGTGCGGGAGAGGCAGACGCGGGCGTTGGAGGCGTTTGTGGAAAGAACGAGTTTAACCGTCGTCTTTCCGGTGTATATAATAAAGGTGACCTCATCTTTGTCCGCCTGGGAGATGCGGTTGATTTTTCCGCCGGAAAGCAGGGCGTCGAGTTCGGCCGCGGAGCGGCGGATGTGGAAGGAATCCTGTGGCATAATAGTACCTCGTTTGTACCTCGTTTTATTGGGGGGAAACGCGTATCTACATCGTTCTGCATTGTCGCCCTTACGTTTTTGCTTGCTCATTTACGTCTAAGTAAACTCGCTGCGCAAAATCCGCGGGCTTCGCGCATAACTCGTATCTCCGCGTTTTGACGGTAGACTTTGTTGGTTTATTGAGGGAAACGCGGTATAAGGGGGCATTTTGCGTCCTCGCCGGCGTTCGTCTCGGTCACGTACTTCTGTGTACGCTCCCTTCGCCGAAGCTTCCGGGCTCGGGCGCAATCTGCAACCCTTCTCCGCGTTTTAACGGTTACGTTTTCGCACGGAACGGGCGAAATGCGGATACGTGCAGACAATCCCTCAGTCATGCTGCGCATGACAGCTCCCTTTACACAAAGGAGCCTTGGAAAGAAAGCCATTTTGACCTTCTCTTTACACAAAGGAGCCTCGGGAAAAGCGGCTTCCGATAGCATCCCTCTGCATAAGGGACTCCTGAAAGCCTCCCCTTTTTGTCAAAGGGGAGGTGGCACGTAGTGCCGGAAGGGATAAGCCATGGGTTTATCTGGTTTATTGGGGCGAAACGCGGATTTACGGCGCAATACATTGTCGGACTTGCGTTTTCCTCGGGTCATGTACCTCGTCGAAGCGCGCGGAAGCCGGCAGGCAGACAAGCGAAGCCCGTCTGCCAGGCCCGTCCTGCGGCTTCTCCTCTTCCCCAAAAATCTCCTGTGGACATTTTTGGGGATACCCCTGTCTAAGTACACTCCCCGTCGGAAAGCCTCGTCCTCCGCGTCTTGCTTGTATCTCCGCGTTTTGACGGTAGACTTTGTTGGTTTATTGAGGGAAACGCGGTATAAGGGGGCATTTTGCGTCCTCGCCGGCGTTCGTCTCGGTCACGTACCATTGTGTACGCTCCCTTCGCCGAAGCTTCCGGGCTCGGGCGCAATCTGCAACCCTTCTCCGCGTTTTGACGGTTTACGGGCTGTCCGTGCGGGGCAACGAAAGGGGCGCTATTTTGTCGAAAGTTTTTT
>CALWAU010000012.1 GCA_944375795.1 uncultured Clostridia bacterium
CGTTCGCTTGACAGAAAAATTTTTTCGGAGTATAATAAAGGCACAATCGGTAGGTGAGGCTATCGCTGAGGATACGGACTGTTGCCGCAAAATGAAGGAGACTTCATGCGCCGGTAGGAACAGGCTGCATCGATGCAAGGTGCAGCATAATACAGTTACATTGCCCTGCGAAGCTAAAGCTCGGACGGAAAATATCCCTGTGTTTTTTCTCCGCGCATCCCGCCGATGCGCGGAATTTTTTTTTCGGAAGGACGTCCATGGAAGGTTATCACAGTCAACGTCACATTGCGGAAAACAAACGGATTTTCCCGCGTTTGCAAGCCCGGGCGAGCTCTTTTTGAGCCCCGCCGTACGGGCTCTGCCGCGCATGCCGTCGTTTTCCCCGGAAGACGACGGCTTTTTTATGTCCGGAACGAGGATTCCGCAAAATACCATTCGGGAGGTGAAAAATATGGGTACGGACAACGGCAGTTATCCGAGTACGAAAGGCAGAGGCCGAAGTACGGCAGGCGCAGGATTCTGCGAATCCGATAACCTGTCCCGAGTCCGCGCGCCCTCCTTCTGACCTTTCGCTCTTTCGTACTCTCTTTGCAAAATTTCGACAAGGAGGTACGAAACATGAAAAAAATTTTTGCAAACATCGAAAAACTCGCGGCGGAAAAAATTCCCGCCGCCCGCACGAATACGGACAAAGAGACCGCCGCACGGCTGCAATTTGCCGCTTCCGCTTCCCCCGAGGAACTGTATCCGGCCCTGCGCACGTCCCCGGCGGGACTTTCGGAGGCTCAGGCCGAAAAGCAGCGGGAGGATTTCGGGGCCAACGCCATCGGCGGAAAAAAGGAAAAATCCCTGCCCCGCAGGCTTGCGGAGGCCTTCATCAACCCTTTCAGCGCCATACTGTTTTTTCTCGCCGTCGTCTCCGCGTGCACGGACATCCTCTTTGCCGCTCCGGGGAACAAAAATCCCGTCACCGTCATCGTCATCTCGGCGATGCTGCTCTTTTCCGGCATACTGCGATTCATACAGGACACGCGCTCGGGAAACGCGGCGAAAAAACTCGCCGACATGGTCACCGCCACGGCGACCGTCAAAAGGGACGGGCAATTCCGGGAAATTCCGCCCGAGGAGATCGTCGTCGGAGACCTGATCAGGCTGTCCGCGGGCGATCTCGTGCCCGCCGACATGCGGCTTGTGGAGAGCAAAGACCTCTTCATCGGCCAATCGGCCCTGACGGGCGAAAGCGAACCCGCCGAAAAAAATTCGGCCGCCGTCGGGGAGAAAAAAGCGGCGACCGAATGCGAAAACCTCGCCTTTACGGGGAGCAGCGTCATCAGCGGCAGCGGCACGGGGATAGCCGTGGCGGTGGGAAAGAACACCCTTTTCGGCGGCATCGCCGGGCTTCTGAACGCGAAGCCCCCCAAGACGAGCTTCGAGCGCGGCATCTCGAAAGTGTCGTGGCTGCTCATCCGGTTTACGCTGGTCATGGTGCCCGCGGTGCTGCTGATCAACGGATTCACGAAAGGGGACTGGGCGGACGCGCTCCTGTTCGCCGTTTCGGTGGCCGTGGGGCTGACCCCCGAAATGCTTCCGATGATCGTCACCGCCGCCCTGGCGAAAGGGTCGGTGGCCCTGAGCAAAAAGAAGGTGATCGTAAAGCGCCTCAATTCCATTCAGGATCTCGGGGCCGTCGATATCCTCTGCACAGACAAGACGGGCACGCTCACGCTCGACGAAGTGGAATTGGAAGATTACACGGACATTTTCGGCAAAACGGACGGAGAAGTATTGCGCGCCGCGGCGATGAACAGCTTTTATCAGACGGGTCTGAAAAATCCCGTCGACGTCGCCGTCATCCGCGGTTTTGAACGGGTTTTCGGAAACTTTCCCGCCGATTGCCGAAAAATAGACGAGCTCCCCTTCGACTTCGAGCGCCGCCGAATGAGCGTCGTCATCGCCGACGGAAACGGCGCGCGCATCATCACGAAGGGCGCGGCGGAAGAAATGCTCGCCTGCTGCTCCTTCGTGCGGACGGGGACGGAGATCGAGCCCATGACCGACTCCCTGCGCTCCGCCTTCGAGAAAAACGCGGAAAAGCTCAACCGGGAAGGCCTGCGCGTGATCGCCGTGGCGCAAAAGGAGATCTCCCCCGACGCTTCCGTCCGCATCGGGGACGAAAGCGACATGGTGCTGATCGGCTGCCTCACCTTCCTCGACCCGCCCAAGCCGACGGCGGCGCAAACCGTCAGAGAACTCGGGCGGCTCGGCGTCGGCGTGCGGATACTGACGGGAGACAACGAGGCGGTGGCGAAAAGCGTATGCAGGAAGGTCTCGCTCGACGCGGACAAAGTCCTGCTCGGTTCCGAAATCGAACTTCTCACCGACGAAGAACTCGCCGAAAGGGCGGAAGACGTCCATATTTTCGCAAAGCTCTCCCCTTCCCAGAAGGCGCGCATCATCCGCGCGCTGCGCAAAAACGGGCACACCGTCGGATACATGGGAGACGGCATCAACGATGCGGCGGCGCTCAGAGAGGCGGACGTCGGCATCTCGGTGGACACCGCGGCCGATATCGCCAGGGAATCCGCCGACATCATTCTGCTGGAAAAGGACCTCACCGTATTGAAAGACGGCATTCTCGAAGGCAGAAAGACGTATGCAAACACCATCAAGTACATCAAAATCACCGTCTCTTCCAATTTCGGAAATATGTTTTCCGTGCTGGCGGCCGGCATTTTCCTCCCCTTTCTGCCCATGACCTCCGTTCAGCTCATTCTCCTCAATCTCGTCTACGACCTCTCCTGTTCGGCGATTCCGTGGGACAACGCGGACAAAGATTTCCTCGAAAAGCCGCACAAATGGGAATCGGGCTCCGTCCGTTCCTTCATGCTCTGCATGGGGCCGATCAGCTCGCTGTTCGACATAGCGACTTACCTGGTACTGTATTTTCTGCTTTGCCCCGCGCTGTGCGGAGGCGGATATTCCGCCCTCGCGCCCGATATGCAGGAAAAATTCGTATCCCTTTTCCAAACGGGCTGGTTTATCCAATCGATGTGGACGCAGACGCTCGTCATTCACATGCTCCGCTCTCTGCATTTTCCCTTCGTCCGCAGCAGGGCGTCCCTTCCCGTCACCCTTTCCGGTTTTGCGGCCGTCGCGCTGGTTACGGCCATCCCCTTCACCGCGATCGGCGGATGGCTGGGGCTCCGCCCTCTCCCCGGCGGATATTTCCTCCTGCTTCTCTGCATCGTCGTCGCATACCTGGTATGCGCGTCGCTTGCAAAATCTCTCTATGTGAAACGATACAAAGAACTGCTCTGACGGCAATTTTCGGGCGTATCCGCGCGCCCGAAAAGCCCCCCCGCCCGGGTAGATCTTCATTTTCGGGCATTGCCCTTATCTACTAGTCCGAACGCCACGCGCTCATTTGACGACCTGCCAATCGACGCGTCTGCCACTTGCTACCCGTGAACAACTCCTCGGAATAACCCAACCATATCGTTTCCTATCCTGTTTCAACTGATTTTGGATGTATTCCTTGATTACCTAAGTATTCTTGCCTGTCGCGTCTACAAACCTGCCTCGACACCAACAAAACTCCCTCTCCCTGTAATCGGGCAGTCCCTTGTTTTGACAGTTATGTCTTTCGTTCAAAGCGTCCGCAATTCGCCGCCATTTTTGCGGCTCTCTTCCGCCGCAAAGGCGATTTTATGGCTCTGCATGGAAGTTTGCACCGACGTGTCGCTGAACGCTTTGCGCCCCTCCATGATTTCGCACACGTCGTCGATGAGCCCGCCGTCTCCGCCGCCGTGGGCGTCGGAAAAGGCGGTTGTCAGATCGATGACCTCCTCCTCTTTGCCGAAAGCGCGCACGTGCAGTTTTTTCTCCCGCATATCCCCTTCGATGACGGCCTTTTCGAGGCAGACTTTGATATTGCGGTAAAAGTCGCCCGTAAACGCCGAAAGGGTGAGGTGCGCCGTGACGCCCCCCGCAAAGCGCATGTTGACGATCTGATGATCGACGACGTCGTTGTCGCAGGCGTACACACAACGGGCGTAGGGGTTGGATTTATCCCTCAGCCAATTCCGGATAAACTCCTCCCGATTTTCTTCGGGCAAAATGGGCACCTTCACCCAAAGCGGGCGTTTGAGATAAAAATCTTCCGCCCGATAGGCGCAATCCGTCCGTTTGCACTCGAAGCAGAAATCCGCCCCCTTTTCGGGATTGTCGTGCGTGAACCAGGACAGACTCCCCATCGAGCTCACCGCCTCGCAGACAGAGCCGGTCAACCAGACCAGAAGGTCGAGATCGTGACAGCATTTGGCGAGCAGCATAAAGGTGCTCTCTTCTTCGCTCCGCCAATTACCGCGCACGAAAGAGTGGGCAAAATGCCAATACCCGACGTTTTCCGTATGGTTGATCGTGACAACTTTACCGTACTTCCCGCTTTCAATCAATTCTTTGAGCTTGCGGAAAAAGGGAGAATATCGCAGGACGTGACAGACGACCACTTTGCGTCCCGTCTCCGCCGAAGTGCGCTCGATGAGGTCGCATTCCTCCCGCGAAGTCGCTATCGGTTTTTCGAGAAGAACGTCATAGCCCAGCTTCATTCCTTCCACGGCGGGATAGGTGTGTTCCCGGTCGGTGGTAGCGACGATGAGCAGATCCGCACGTTTCCCGCCCGCAAAAAAGCTGTTATAATCGGTAAAGAGCGCCCTTTCGTCCAAGCCGTAATCCCGTTTTGCCACGGCGAACACCGCGGGGTCGCAGTCGCACACGGCGACGAGCTTTGCTCCCCGTTCTTTGAGGAGGGAGGAATATTTCCTCCCCCTTGCGCCAAATCCGACAACTGCATATGTAAACATTTTTTCATCCTCCGATATTTGTTTCTGCGAAATTCTGTTTTTCCCGCTGCAAACGCAAAACGCGAGTTGGAAAGGGAGAGGGGCGTTTACCGCAACCCTGCCCCTTTCTTTCAATCGAATTATCCTTTATTCGGGGATGAAATCCTCGAAAATAATGTTGGAAACTTCCTTTTTGCAGCCGTCAAACTGACGCTGATTTTTCACCACCCAAGCGAAACAGGGCATCTTGCCGTGTACGCTGTTCCAGAGCGGGCTCCCGATTTTGCCGACGCAGTAGTCGAAAAAGTCCGCCTTCCGGCTGCCCGTGAAGAGAATTTTCTCCACGGCGGTACGGCTGTCCTCCCGGTAGTCCTCTATTTTATCGTACTCAGAGAGAAACCCGATGGTAAATTCGGGCGCGTTTTCCAAAAACCAAAGGACAGTGAAGGGATTGAATGACTTCACGACGAAATCCCCGTCGTAATTTTTCAGCACACGCAGAATTTCCGGCTCCATGTCGATGACGTTCGCCTCATAAGAGCACTTCTTGACTTCGATCATCAGTCCCGTCCTGCCGCGGCAGACGGAGAGAGCCGATTCAAAATCGGGAATCCCCTGCCCCGTGGCGCGGTAGACGACGTTTTGCGTAAGCGTCTTGTAATCGAGCGCCGAGACGTCCTCCGCGCTGTTGGTGAGCCTGCCGAGATTGAGGTCGTGATAGACGACGAGTTTCCCGTCTTTGGACTGCTGTACGTCCAATTCAACGTTGTAGCCGTGCGAAATGGCGTTCTCGAACGCCTGCAGCGTATTTTCGCTGATTTCGGCGGTATGCAAACCTCTGTGCGCGACATATTTGCCGTATAACCAGTTGTTCATGATGTGTTTTCCTTTTCCGGGACAAAGCTCCGGGAAGGGCTTTTCCGCCCCGCCCGAAGCCCGTATTTCATTTTTTCGCGAATTTACGCCTTCGCGACCAGCGTGATGTCTCCGATGTAATAAGTGATGTGGTTTACGGCATCTCCGTTGTTGATGTAAATAAAGTAATTGCTCAACGTGGTGTTGTAGGAAGAGATTACCGTATCGATGGGAATTTCCAGCTCCACCCACTGATTCACGGCGACACTTCCGATTTCAGAACCATTCGGCCCGTAATAGACGTCCAGCGAATCGACGTTGGAATCGGTGATGTAGATGGAGATAACCATCGTCGTATAGCCCATCTCTTTCAGGAGATTGAGATCGGAAAGGGCAAACGGCGTACGAACGTCAATCCCCGGCCACTTATAAGTATTGGAGTTGGAAGAAGAAGTTTGCGGATTGGTTTCCGCCATGATTGCATCCCTGCCGTTGAAGTCCGCGACATAAGAATTTTCCGGCATATCTGCTCCGTACCCCCTCGGAACAATTTCGGAAATCGTGCTTTCCGCGTCCGCGAACAGGAAAGGTTGCTCGGGATCGACAATATAAATCATCGTCGTGTACACCCCGTAGTACTCCTTTGTCGTGATTGTAGCGGTCAGCACATACCTGCCCGGCTGGGACAGAGAAGCGGAAGAAAGCGGCTGACCGTTGACAGTATATTCAAACGTCAAACCGGAAATAGTTTCGGAAGCGACGGTGAAATCCGCAAGGTCGGGCGCGTTCTCCTGCAGGAATACCCGTTCTGCGGGGAATTCCGCATTCGGCTGCAAATCGGACACTGTCTTTACGCCGTACACGGCCGAGATGTGCACATAGAATCGGGTGGAATCGTTCCAGATAGAACCCCACTCATTCGTGCCGTCCAGGGTGTACAGCGCGATTTCGAGTTTGGAAAGGTCGGTGATGCCGTTGGCTTCGAGATCGACGACGATCTCCGTCCATTCGCCCGTCGTCAGCACCGTGGGCTGCACGAAGCGATGGTCGTTATAGAGGAGCGCGTACTCCACCGGTCTTTCTTCATCATATGAATAGGATTTCAGCCAGAAACGGATATGGGTATACTCGCTCATATCCACGGTAGCGGGCAGCGAGAAATGAATATAGAAGGGACAGGACCAAGTCTGCGTGCCGCCGTTGACGTCGTCCATGCCGATCTTGGTGGTCGGCTGTCCGTTGAAAAGTCCGTCGGCGGAATCGTCGAGATAGATGGCGTCCTTGGTAGGCACATCCGTTTCGGGATTGCTCCCTGCCACAAAGGAAGTGGAAATCTGCTCCTTGCCGAGAATCGTATCGAAGTACATCAATACGTCGTCTTGCAATTCAATGAGATGGAGCGCCGCATAGAAGCGGAACATATCCAGATTTTCCGCACCGTAAACGCCGTCCAGCATCCCCTCCCAGCCTTCGAGAAGGGCAGCCATTTCCTGCACTTCCTCCGACGTCTTGTCGGCGGCGGCGAGAATAGCATCCACCGTGTCCTCGATCAATTCCACAGTGGGCTTTTCCGCCGTGCCGTTGACGTAGACGGTAATGCTCTCCGAACCGCTGTAAACGCCCGCCGCCGTCGCCGTAAAGGTGTACCAGCCGGGATTTTCAAAGGTGATGCTTTCGGGAAGTTCCGACGTCACCCCTTCAAAAGTCATCGTATAGGTAAATTCGGCGTCGGCGTAAGTTTCGGAGAAAGCGGAGAATTTGGACAGGTCGATCGTGTCGCCGATGTCGTAGGAATCCTCCTGCACGAACCCGGTAGAAAGCTCGATATCCTCCACGGGGGTCAGCCCGTACACCGCCGAGATGTGCACATAGAATCGGGTGGAATCGTTCCAGATAGAGCCCCACTCGTTCGTGCCGTTCAGAGTGTACAGTGCGATTTCGAATTTGGAAAGGTCGGTGATGCCGTTGGCTTCGAGATCGACGACGATCTCCGTCCATTCGCCCGTCGTCAGCACCGTGGGCTGCACGAAGCGGTGGTCGTTATAGAGGAGCGCGTACTCCACCGGTCTTTCATCATCATATGAATAGGATTTCAGCCAGAAACGGATATGGGTATATCCGCTTGCGGCAAGGTCGACGGGAGAAGGCAGCGAGAAGCGAATGTAGAAGGGGCAGCTCCACGTCTGCGCGCCGCCGTTGACGTCATCCATGCCGATCTTGGTGGTCGGCTGTCCGTCGAGAAGCCCGTCCGCAGAGGTATCGAGATAGATATAATCACGGGTAGGAACGTCATATTCCACAGCCGGACTCCCGACGACATAAGAAGTCGTGATCTGATCCTTGCCCAGCCCCGTATCGAAATACATGAGCTTGTTCCTCTCTTCTTCAATCGCGGCGTCGTTCGTCAGGTTCATCGCCGCGTAGTAGCGGAACATATCAAATTCGGCAGAGCCTTCCACCCCGTCGAGGATTTCCAGCCAATTGCGGAGCAGCGCCGCGTCGCGCACGAGACCCGCGTCCGCCATGTCGGAAGCGCCCATGATCCCTTCCACCGTCTCTTCGACGACATCCGCCGTGGGCAAGACGGTAAAGGTGAATTCCGTTCCGCCGAGATAGCATTTGCTTTCCTCCGCGACGGAAACCGCGACGGTATACACGCCGTAATCGGCCGCCGCAACCGCACCGCCTTCGGGCAGAAGCTCTTCGCCCGCGGGGCCGATGACGGAAATGTCGAACTGTGCGTCGGAAGCAGACTCGCTCGCCGCCGAAACGCCCGAAATATTCACGGAGGCGTCGAGCGCATAAGTGTCTTCGAGATTTTCGGTCACCGCAATGTCGGTAAGCGTCCTGGTGACGTAAATGTCTTTGACGTAAAAGCTAAATTCTACCTGCGTCACCCAGTCGGAATCGTTACCGAAATAGAAGAGCAGGATTTCGCCCGACGCGATGTCATCGTAGGCGCCGATAAACAGGTCGAGATCGAATGTCACCGTCGTCCAGACGTTGTTCTGAACGCTGCCCAGGTTGTTCTGCTTGTGCGTCGGATTGCCTTCGTCGTCCGTGCTGTACTCCCATTGGTGATAGATGGCGCGCGCCTCGGGGCTTTCGAGATAGATCTCCATCGTAACCGCGTCGAAGCCCGCTTCTTTCAGCGCTTTAACTTCGTCCAGAGAGGTACGCGGGGCAAGGGAAAGCCCCGGATATTTGGTGTTGGCGCCCGTGGTATCCGTGCTGGTGATCTTATAGGCGGTTTCGCCTTCGAT
>CALWAU010000013.1 GCA_944375795.1 uncultured Clostridia bacterium
CTCTCCCTGTTCCGCACTTCTATTATAACACATTTTTCGGCGTTTGTGTTCAGCCGCGTTCGCGGATCGACCCGCGATTTCGGCTGAATTTGCCGCGATTTCGGCTGAATTGCGTTTTTGCGCGGAAAAAGGACAGAGGAAATCCCCTGCCCTTTTCCCAAAATCATTCCCGCATCGGGCCTAATCGCCCAACAGCTGTTTCAGCGCCAGATAGTACAAAAAATGGCCGTAATCGGTAGGATGATTGACGCCGTTATTCAGCAAATCCTCCGCCTTCTTCCCCGCCCGGAGCTGCTCCTTCCAAAGCGAATATACGTCCGCACAGGGCAAATCGTACTCCGCGGCGACGCCCGCCGCTGCCGCGGCATACTCCTCTGCACGGCCGCTGCAATAGACCCATTTCCCGTTGGGGATACACGGCGTGATCACGACGGGAAGTTTCCCCGCGCCCAAAAGTTTTTCGGCAATCATCCGAAGATTGCGCGCAAATTTTTCCGGAGGAACGGGCAAATCGGAGCCGAATTGGTTTTGGTCGTTCATGCCGAACGCCACCAAAACGATATCGGACGCATCCGACGCAAAAGCGGCGTCAAACCGTTTCAGCGCATCGTCGGTAGTGTCGCCGATGACCGAACGATTGCATAACTCCGCCCGTATCCCGAATTTTCGCCCGAGTGCGGTGGCAAATCTATAAAAATATGCGTTCCCCTCCGCCGTCGCTTCGCACCCGAAGGAAATGCTGTCCCCGAATACGGTCACGGCCAGCACTTTTCCGCACCGGGAGGAACACAGGGCCTTCAACTTGCCGAAACTTCCGTTTTTCACGCCGATTTCCCGCGCATATTCCGCGTCGGAAATCTCCTTCGCCGAATACCTGTAATCGGCGTACAGCATAAAATCTCCGTTGCCCCACTTTTCAAAATCGTTATGGTTAAAGCGCGGCAGGCCGTAAAAAGGACTTTCCGAAAAGTCGGGCATGGCGGAGTGTTCCGTCCGCATCAGCGTGCCCGACGCATAATCGAACAGATAATCCCTGCCCTCCTCGTACAACTCCTTTTTCCCCCCGAAGCGGTCCTTCGTATACACCCTGAGGGAGGCGGGCAATATATTGCGGTAACGCAGCCGCACCGGCTGCCGGTCGCAGACAAAACTTTCGCCGATTTGCTTCGCGAAGGCGCCGGACGCGACCTCGTCGGTCCTTTCGTCGATTTCCGCGTTCCAGTGAAACGAAAAAATTTCCCCCAACGTCGTCACCGCATAGCACACGTCCAGATACGGCTGTATCGCTTTTTCGTTTTCCTGCAGATAATGCAGGCACTTCTCGCGTTGTTCCGAACAATCTTTCCCGCGCATTTTCGGGACGAGCGCATTTAGGACATACTCCGCGAAAACGGACCACATGTACAGCAGTTTCCCGTTTTCTCCGTCCCGTCCCGAAGCCAGCTCCTCTTTCAGCTTCCCGATTTCCGCGCGGACGTTTTCCGCTTTCTCCGCGAGGGCAAAGCATACCTCCGGCAGTTCGTAACGGAAATAGCGCATGGGAACTTCGTCCCGCAAAAGGCGCATCACGGGCAAAACCCGTTCCGCTTTTTCCTTTCCGAAACTCGCCGCCAAAAAGTCGTACACGTAATTTTTCCCCGGATCTTCCCCCAGAAGCAGCCTGCCCATGAGAGACTGGTTGAGTCCGTGCGGGAAAAACACGCGCTGCAACTGGCAGCTGACCTCCCCGTTCAGCCCGACCTCGGCGAAAGAGGAAACGTCGTCGTATATGGATTCCGACAGGGCCACGGTGGATATATCCTTGTTTACCTCCCACATCAACGGATAATCGAAAATGAAGCTGTCCCCGCCGAATACCTTTTTCCACTCGCGCAGAAACACCAGATTGCGGGACAATTCGCCGGGAAAGGTGCATTCGTTGAGGATATACGGCTCCGCGGTGCAATGCTTCGAACGCTCCACCGCCTCGGAAAATTTTTCCGAATAGCTCCTCGTGATGGGGGCAAACATCAACAGGAATCTGTCCTCGTTTCTGATTCGGTTTTTCCGCGGCGCCCAAAGCAATTCGCAATAGGCCAGAAAGGCTATTTTCGTGCCGATGTTTCTCCTCGTCAGTTCTTCGTCGATGCGATTGAGCAGCATCACATAAAAATCGGAGGGAAGGGTATTCCGGCAATTTTCACACTCGCAGAAATTTTTGCTGTCGTCCGCCAGCCAGACGTGCAGAACGTCGATTTCCGGATGCGCCTCGGCGTAGTCCGCGACGCACGCCGAAAAAAGGCGGAGCGATTCCGGCCGGGAGTAACAGAGGTTGGTATTGGAGGGAATCCCCTTGAAAAAGCCCCTCTCTCCGCCGACCTGCGCAAGAAGCGCGGTATCCACCGTACAGTCGTCCTTCCGTTCCCAGCCGCGCACGCCGCAATGCAGCGCCTCCGCCGTCCAGCCATGCCCCACCGCATGATAGAGCAGACCGCGCGTCTTGACGGCCTCCAGCGCCGCCCTTTGAATTTCATCGGCGTCAAAGCTCTCCCGCGGCAGAAGGGGATTGTTTTTATGCGAATACCAACGCTCGAAAAACTCGTAGGAGTTGCGGAATTGCATAAAGTAACTGTTGAATCCCGCCTTGGGCGCAAATGCGATCATGTCCAGAATATTTTCCGCGCTCACCGCGCCCTCTATCGCAATCCCCCTGTGGCGGTAGCGGGCGGCAAAATCGAGGATATGCGTGCATTGCGCCGGGGAGAGCGAAGGCAAAACCTCACCCTCCTTTCCCGGGCGCAGAAATTTGCAGCCTATCGCGCGCAGAAAGGCATAGACGCCCAACAGGCACGCCCTCGCGTTGCTGCCGACGATCGTTCCCCGGCTTTCCCGTATGTCGATCTTATAGCCGTCATCGAACCGCGCGTCGTATTTTTCAAAGCGGCCGGAAAACGCCCCGGCATCCACCGAAAGGACAATTTCGGGCTTCTCTCCCGTGATTGCCGTCATATATTTATCGAGTTCGGCCGAAGCAAAACGCAGTGTATCCATCAGAATTCCCTTTTTTGTCCGTCAAACACATATGCGCCGGACAAAGCCTTCAAACGCCCGGGGGCTCTCTTTGCCCCGTCGGTGTTTTTCTCGTAATCCACGCCCGTCAGATATTTCCGATAGGCGTATGCGGGCACGCTTGCCCATGCGTGACAGAGGCTGCCCGCCCCCTCGAAATCGTCCGCACCCTTTTCCGTCTCGTAAAACGACGTCGCCCCGCTCAAAAGCATTTTGCCGAATATTCTCTCGATATCGGAAAACACGAAATCCGCATAATTTTCGTCGTATTCAAACAGCGCGTCATACTTTATGCCGAGAAACGCCACCGTGACCGACGGATACCGCCTTTCGGCGATCATCTCCGCCAGCGCGGGGCTCCGCCGCGATTTCAGATACAGCATCAGAACCTGAGGAAGTTCGCAGTAGCCGCTGCGCTCCCCCTCATAACAAAAAGCGGCAAACGCCCTCTCGTCCTCGTCGTAAAAAAGCGCTTCCGCCGCCGAAACGATTTCCGCACAAACGGACCGATACTCGTTATCGATCCCGCACTCCGCAAAGACCCGGCCCGTCTTTTCGAGTGCGACGGCGAGCAGCGCGTTCAGGGGCAAATCGAATACGGGCAAATGATCCTGCGGGGGAAAGATGTCCCCGCCGTCCAATCCGTCCGACCACTCGTAAAAATTCCAGTACCTCCTTTCCCGAAAACGGGTCAGAAGTCCGTTTTTCTCCCTCCTCGACAGAAAAGCGTCCAGGCATTTGACGATGACGGAGCGCCATTTCAGAATAAATTCCCCGTCGCGGGAAAAGTGATAATATTCCGCGGCCGCCATCACGGCAAACAGGCAAAAGGACGGAATCGTGGTGCCGATCTCCGAAGGGGCGCAAAGGTCGAAAAGTCCGTCCTCCCGCTGCGTGGAGAAAAACAGTTCGAGCGCGTGCTTCGGAAACTCCGTTTCGCCGAAAATGTAATATCCGTACAGCATCTGATTTCTCGCGTCCATGCCGTAAAACGCCTGTTCCCGCCAGGGACAGTCCTCGTAATGCACGTGCATGCAGAGGGAATTTGTCCTCACCGCCGTATCGTAAATTTTTTGCGCGAAAGCGTCGCTGAGACGGAAAGGAAGGGGCTGCGCCCGGTTCAGATATTCCTTTATCCCCGCGTCCCGGATGCGGCACGCCTTTTCCGCAAGCAGAACGAGATACCGTCCCCCCATTCGCCCGAAAGGCTGCACGAACGGATTGTTTCCCCTTTTCAGCCGGTAAGAAAAGGCAAAATGCCGTCCGTTGACATAGGTGCGGGGACGCAGATCGTCGAGATGTTCGCCGTAGCCTATCAAGATTTCCTGTTCGTCCGGCGAGTATATGTCAAAAAAGATATTTCCCGTTCTCTCTGCCTCCAGATCGATCAGGAGATAGCTCCCCGCCGGAAGGCTTATCTCCCTCGGGAGAGATATCCCCCACTCGTGAATGCCCGCCAGCGCCTGCAATTCGCACGGGCGGAACCAGGCATTGAAAATTTTTTCCGCCGGCGTTTTCCCCTCCGTCAGTAAAAAATTTCCCTGCGCCGTCACCTTGCGGGGCGCATCGGAATATACGCAAAGTTCTACGGGGCGCGGGATGAGCGCATCCGCATTGTCGGATGCGACGAGCGCCGCGCTCCTCCCCGTTTTTTTCGTCAGGTCATAACAAAATCCCGGTCCCAGCTGTCCCGTGACAGAATAGTCCGCGATCGACGCCCAAGGGCAGATTTCCGCGCGCTGCCCGGCCCGGGAATATGCAATCGCCGCCTCCCCGTCCGAAAGCTCGTAGATCAACGCCGGCCTGCCGGGCCTGTAAGTCGAACAGCCCCTGCCGAAATGCGCGGCGAGAATGAGCAGGCAACGCTCTTCCCCGCCCGTACCGCCCACGGGCAAAACGTCGAAAGCCATCTTTCCGTACGGAGCTTTATAATTGCCCGCATACAGAAATGCCCCGTCCAGATATACGGCATAATCGCTTTCGCAAGCAATTTTCAACAGGGCATCCCGTGCCCGGAAAGGAATTTTTATCTGCAGAATGCCCCTCTCTCCCTCCGGGAGCCAGACTTTCTCCGCCTTTGAAAAAACGCTCATATCAACCTTCGGGTACGATCAATACCCCATGTCCCTCTTCCAGCAAAATTTCCACCCGATTTTCAAACTCTCTTTTCTCTCCGTCGACGATGTAATATCCCTTTTGTCCCTCCAGAGAAAAAACGGCGCGGTCGGGTTCCGCGATGCTGTTGTTCACCGCATAATATACGGGATTGCCGCGATGGTCGAAACACCCGGTGAGCACGTGTCCGGCCTCGATCTCTATCCGCTCCGTATAAGCAGTTGCGATATCTCCCTCCGGAACCGGACAGGGAGTGCTTCCCGTCACGATGACTCCCTCGGAAAACGAGCACATCAGAATTTCGTCCACCGCCGCGATCTGCCCGTTGACCCTCTGCACATAATCGTAAATCGGCGTCTTGTTTCCCTCGCGATCGACCATCGCTCCGCGAAACACTTCCCCGTCGTCATTGGGCAAAAAGTAGGTGAAATACTGAATCCCTTTGGCCCCGTACGCGAGAGAGGTATTGACCAGCCACCCGATCTCCCCCTCGTCCGGCACGCGGACGGAAGCGTTGAACGAACAGGTCTGTATATACACCCAGAAGGGAATTTCCGCCTCCGCCGCCCGATTGCGGATTACGGACATGTTCCCGAAATATCCCTCCCGGATATACCCATCTTCGCCCACCATCGGATAATAATCGTAAGAGAGGACGCGCGGCCGGAAGATCTCTATATAGTCGTCGATGTACCGCGCGTATTCGTATCCCTCGCCGGGAAGGGCGGGATTGCCCGTGCCGCGATTATAGAGCTGTTCCTGCGTCGCATAATCGGGAAACAGATTGCCGTGATACAGCAAATCGGAAGGCAAAAATTCCTCCAGCAGCTCTTTCGCCCTTTTACAGCCCGCAAATTCGCTGTACGACGGCTCGTCGCGGACAATCACGCCGCCCAGCGCGGCAGGAGAGGACAGCAGCAGCGGATTGTATATCGCATTTTCCACCTGCGAGGCGCTTTTCATCGTATGAATGCCGGATACGCTCGCCACGTAAGAAATCCCGAATTTGTCGCAATACGACAAGGCATTGCTCACGTCGGAGGCGTACAGGGGCAAATTCTCCGTCATGCCGTAAGCGGTATTGATGCCGCTCTCCGCAAGCGTCCTGTACTGCGCTTCCGTCACGAAATTTTCCGCATATTCCCCCACCTTGACGGGCGGAGCGATAAACGCGCATATCGGCATGGTCTTATAATCGTGCTGTTTCATCCAATAGCTCTGATACGTCGAATAATCGATCGTTTCCGACGGCGGCTCCGACGCGCTCTGCCCGGCGGATTCCTGCTGCGAATTTCCCGGCAGGGAGCCGCACCCGGATAGAAAAAGCATGAGCGCCGCCATCACAGAACCCCTCGCGATACATTTTTTCATCCCTTCAGACCTCCTACGGCAGTGTTGTTCATGATCGTTTTCTGAAAGACACAGAATACGACGATCACGGGTATCATGGACAGCAGCATGAGGGCAAACAACTCCGGATAATTGGCGTTATAGGAGGTCTGCGCGACAAGCCTCTGCATGCCGTACGCCACCGTGATGATGGAAGGCGCATACATGTAGACGGTATAATAATCGTTCCATATGCCGATACAGGTAAGAATCGCCACCGCGGCTATCCCCGGGACCGCCATCGGCAGCATGACGGTAAAAAATACCCGGAAATGGGACGCTCCGTCTATAAACCCCGCCTCCGCATAACTCCACGGCAGATTTTTGAAAAATCCGTAAAGCAGCAGAAAGCCCGAACCGAAACCTCCGAGATTCATGATGAAAATCCCGAAAAACGTATCGTATAATCCGATTTGGAAAAACATTTTGTAAATGGCCGCCGTGGACCCCGTGGACGGAATCATCATCAGCACCACCGCCAGCGAATAGAACGCGCCCTTCCCGCGAAAATTGTATTTTGCCAGACAGTAGGCCGTCACGGCGCTGGAACCGATACTGCAAAAGGAACAGCCGACAATCAGAATGATGCTGTTTACAAACATTCCCGCAAGGTTGGTTCCCTCTATTTCCCGCTCAAACGACGATATCCAATTGGCGATCGTAAACTCCTTCGGAAAAGACCAGGTATTCAGCATAAATTCTTTCTGATACTTGAAAGAATTGTTCAGACACCACGCCACGGGAAACAGCAGCGTTATCGCATAGATAACGAATAAGACAAAAAATATCCACAGAATCGTTATTTCCGCCGCCGATTTTTTTACCATTTCACTTCGCCCTCATATGTCGTACGTTTCCGAAAACATCTCTCCCGCCGAAGCGGGAGAGCGTTTTCGTTCCGCCTTAAAAATCAATCTTTTCTCTTTTTCGCGGACACGGCCGCCAGACACAGAGCCGCCGCGGGGAGAACCGCCCAGCCGAACGCGCTGCCGCATCCCGCCGGCCCGGAGGAGGAGCCGCCCGCCGAGGCGCCCGACGAAGTACCGCCGGAAGCGGAGCTGTCCGTATCCGTTCCGCCCTTCACATAAGTGATTCTGGCATAGTTGCTGTCCAGCAGCTTGTCGCCGTCGCCGACCGCCTTCACCGCGATTTCATAACTTCCGTCCTCCGTCGCCTCGACGGTATAAGAAGTTCCTTCCACTTCGATATCCTCTCCGCCGTTGACGGATACGACGTATCCGACGGCGCCGTCGATCGCATCCCAGGACACCACGTTCCCGTCGAGCGAAAGCACGGGCGAGGCGAGCTGAGCGGGCCGCGCTTCCGTCGCTATTTCCTTGAAATCCACATAGGCGGCAAGATTTTTCGCCACATCCCCTTCTTCGTCGCCGTCGAGAGGGGTGATACGGACGTTATCGATTTTGAAATATGCATTCTCGTCCGCACAGACGGAAACCCGTCCGGACAAGGCTTCGGGGAGTTCCCAACGGCCTATCTCGATATAGTCGTCCGCCGTATATTCGGAAAGAGCTTTCCCCTCCGTCATCGTGCATCCGTAGAGCGTCGCCACGTTGTCCGCGACGACGAGCTTAATTTTCGTCGTGGCGTTATAGAGGGAAAGATATCCCTCGTTGGCCGTGGAGGTATAGGTATGGTTACCCTCCGCGTCCACCGTATCCGTACCTTCGCTGATAAAAATTTCTTCCCCGATCGTTGCGCCGCCGTCCATCCAATTGGCCAGTTTTACCGAACCGTATCCCTGATAGGGTTCGTCCGGCGTATTCCATTGCCGGGTGGAGTAGTCCCTGATGAATATCTGATATGCGCCCTGCCCCCAACCGTAAGGCGTTTCGTTTCCGAAGGCGATCGTCATGTCGCTGTAACCGTACAACCAGCCCGCGGCCTTTTCCGGTCTGTCCTCGATGGCAAAGGACGTATAATCGAATTCAAATACGAAATCGGCATACATCCCGATGGGAGAAAACACGGAATTTGTGCCGGAGCCGTTAAAGAATACCGCTCCGTCCGCCAATTCTACCCCGACGGCCTCCTCCGGATTGGCAAACCCGGCCGTGCTGCGCGTATCGATAAAGAAATCCTGCGGATTCATCCATTCGTCGAAATTGCACTCCATCGCCGCCCCGTCGCTGGAAGTATAGGCGTAACGGATAATGTCCACGTCCATGCCGATCAGATACTCCGCATCGCCCGAGCCGAGAGAGGCAAACGCCAGATACCCTTCCACCGTCACGCCCTCGAAGGTATATTCCGTCCCGGCAACCGTAACGGAGACCGTATCGTCCCTGTATGCCAGGATATTCAGTTCAAAAGTCTCGGAAATATCGCCTACTTCGTATTCCCTGACGAAAACGCCGCCGTTCATCAGACCCAGGTAATTTTTCCCGCCCTTACTTTCAAAATAGATATAGGACGAGCCGGACGCGTCCACCGTATCGGCCGTGATGCCGTCCGCGCCCATCTGCACGATTCCCACGCCCACCTTTCTGCCTTCGGAGAGAGTAGGGATCTGCAGCGTCGTATCGAGACTGAATACCTTCGTCGCAATGTCGTCTTTATAGACTTCCATCGCCGTGACGAGCATATCGTTCTTCGTCGGGTTGGTGACGATCGTCTCGCCGTAAACGAGAACGCGGCCCTGCGTCGCAAAAATTTTTCCCGACGCTTCCCGATCCGAAGTCTGTACCGTGCCGTCTCCGACGTTTTCGGTCCCGACCAGCTCGGTGAGCACCGTTTTGTCCGTCATGGTGTGCGCCGCCAGGTCCTCTGCGCTTTCCTCGATCGTTCCGAATGCAAAACCGGAAATTTCGACGGCGCCGTTGACGGCAAACAGAATATGATAGTTCTTCTCCGCCTCCGGCGCGGCGAAATAATTTTTCCCCGAACCGTCGGCCGCATGCGTCCTGTATTTTTCCGTCCAGACGTAGTTTTCCGTCCGATTGGCGATATCCTGCTCGTAAATATAGAGGCTGACGGACCCGTCCGTCCTGCCTACATACCGCACTTTCGTGACGTACTGTTCGTCGTATCCCCAAAACGGATTATTATACGCGACCATGCCGGCGCCCCAGGCGGAGCCGAACGCAAAAATGTCGTCGTTCCAATCGTTGTAATTGCCCGTCCCCGTATGCTGCCCGGTGCTCTTTTCCCCCGTCGTATACAGGACTTCCGTCGTCCCTTCCATGCTTTCGCTGTAGGGCTGAAACAGGAACTGCGTGCCGTTGTCGTAAGTGAACGAGACGACGTTAAACTCCACATAGACGCTCCGATCCCCCTTCACGGTATCACAGGTGCTGATATACGTAAAGCCCGAATCGTTTTTGAAAACCGGCTGCTTCTCATTTTGAGAATAGACGGAATCGTCCCCCTGCCGCGTCCAATACACGTCGTCTATCGCCGTGGACAACGGTACCTCTTTCACCGCCGCGGATGCGTCAACCCCCGGCTGCGTCACCGCCGCCGAGAGCGCCAGCACTGCCGCCAAACCGAAAATCGCCGCGATTTTCTTTCTCTTCATCATACATTCCTCCGATAATTTTTTAATATTCGTACGTCGGAAAAATCTTTTCCAACAAACGTTTCGTAATTGCCACGATCGGCGTACCGATCAGCGCACACAATATCCCCACCGTCGCGCCCATGGTCAGCTCGCCGGATTCCCGGATGGACTCCACGATGTACAGCGCGATGGTATACGTCTCTCCGTCCGGGCCGCCGCCCGTCAGGAGCTTGGGTTGCAAGAATATCGTAAAGATGACCGTCGTCCCGAACATGTAGAGCGTGGAGACCGTCGTCCCTATCAGGGGGATTACGATATGCCACAATTCCCCGAAAAATCCCACGCCGTCCAGCCGCCCCGCCTCCCGGAGTTCCTCCGGAATGCGCTGAATCGCCCCGGAGAGAAGGGGAATGTTGCCCCCTATCCCCGCCCAGAAGCAATAGAGCAACACCATCTTCATCGCCGTATCGCGGGAACGAAGCCATCCGTCCTCGGGAATGATATGCCCGAGCCCCAAGCGTTCCAGGACGGGATTGATGATGCCGTTGGTGCTGTCGAATACGAAACTGAACAGCATGGTGAGCACGACGATGCTGACGATGGACGGCAGATAGAAAATGACCCTGAACGCCCCCGCGAGCGGCATCTTCCGGTGCAGGAGGTAGGCGAATAAAATCCCCAGCGGCAGGAGCACGAAATTGTTCAGCGCAAACAGCAGCAGAGAATTTCGTATCGCCTTCGTAAATACGCTGTACGGAGAGGTGAGGCCGCGGAAAATTTCCCGATAATTCTGCCAGCCGACGAAAATATATTCCCCCGAGGACGACGGGCTTCTGTCCAGCGACTGAAAGGACAGCGCCACCGTGTCGAGATTGATATACACGAAAAAAACCAGAAAATGCGCCACGGGAATCGCCATCATGGTCAGAAGAAAAATCCGCTCCTTCCACTTCGCTGACAGCGTTATTGCCTGTATTTTTTTCAATTTTGCCACCTCGTCCGAATCAGTTCGCGCCGATTTCGCTCAGCCAGATGTCCCAATTTTCTTTGACGTAATTGTATTCGGTGCCGCAAAATACCGCGGGCGTCATCTCCCCGCTCCGTATCCTCGTAAACGGAGAAACCGTATTGTACAATTTCACTTTCCCGTTGAGCCACAGCGCCGATTTGCTCTGTTCAAAATAATTGTAGTCGGAATTTTCCCAAATTTCCAGACAGTCGTCCGTAAAATCCGTATAGTCGAACGACGAATCCAGCTCGTATTCAAACGGCCGGGCGGAACCGGTATCCCGCGTATACTGTTTCAGAATATCGTCCCGCTGCAAAAAGCTGAGGAACTTTTTCGCCCCCTCTATGTTGTTCGCCTTGGAGGGAATCAGCATATAATCGGGCTGCGCGGAATAGTTGTACGAAATGTATTCCTGTCCGTCCTTCCCCGAAACGTCGTCGATATACGGCGTACGCATCATGCGCATCGTAAATCCGTCGGGGAGGGAATTAGTCATCTCGCACTCCATCCAACCGCCGTTGGGAATCATCGCCGCTTCTCCGCGGATAAAGCTCTGCTGGGCCTGCAAATGATTTTTCGACGCCGAACCCGAAAGCGTATACGAATATTCCTCGCCGTTATACGTGCCCGTCGCCTTATTTCCGAACAGCCGATTGAACTGATTGAGCGCCACGAGCTTTCCGTAACTGGGATCCTCCGCGTTCCGATAATTGAATACGTCCGCGGAGCCGAAATCGAAAAATTCCTGTACCTTCTCAACGCCGGATACCTGGAGCCACCAATTGTTCACCAAAAAGTCGAAATATCCGCCGACGGAACCGGGATACACGAAGGGGGACACTTCCCCTTTCGTGTCCGAAATGATCTGATTGCAGAGCGCGACCATTTCGTCCATCGTCTCGGGGATCTCCCAGCCGTATTCTTCAAACATATCCGCATTGTATACGATTCCCGTCACGTTTTCGTTCCAGGGCAGGACATACGATTTTGTCTCGTTCCTCACCGTCGCCTTGCTGTATTCGAGAAATACCTCGTCCGTCTTTTCCCGAACGGTTTTGCCGCTTTCTCCGTCCGGCTTGGAATCGTATACGTCGTCGATGGGCTCTATCCACCCTTTCAGGGCAAGATCGTACCAATTGCTCGCCAACACCATATAGATGTCCGCAATCGCCGCGCCCGTCTCCAATTTATTCGTGAACCCCGTCGTGACCTCGGGATCGCCGTCGAGATAAATCCAATATTCGGAATTTTCATAGACGAACGTCTTGGCGGCATTCTCCAGCCACGTCCGCCCGAATCCCGTTTCCGCAAACGTGATTTTTATCCTCGTCTTGTTTTCGAGAGAATCCCCCTCCACGTCCGGGTCCAGATAATACACCTGATTATCCTGTATGATTACCCCCTTTTCGTCGACGATGGGTTCGCTCCCTCCTCCGCAGGAGGGAAAGATCCCGCAAAACAGCCAGGCCGCCGCCACACAGAAAATTTTTGCGCACTTCGATTTCATAAATTCCTTTCTCCTTTTACTTATTTCCCGTTCAGGGGAATGACAAAAGCTCCGTCGCCCACGTCGAGCGCGAGTTCCAGCCGCCCGTCGTCGAGCGTTGCCGTCTGCATCTGCCCGTTCTGAACGACGACGGCAAATTCCGCATCGTTGAAGGTTACGGACACTTCACTTCCGAGATTTTCCCCCGGGTCGGTAAAATTGACAATCATAAATCCGTCCCTTCCGTCCCCGTCCTTGAATACGCCCACTAGGGTATCCTGTTCGCAGGAAAGTTCGGAAATGCGCTCGTGCGATTTCAGAACGGTATTTTCGATATAGGCAAAATTATCGTTTTCCATCATTTTGTTTTCGCGGCCTATTTTCGTCATCACCCCTTCCCATTCAAAATTGAGATAAATGTCGTCGAAGCTGCGGATCTCCTCGTTCACCGTCCGCACGTAATCGTAAACCGCCGTCTTGGTGCCGTCCAGCTCTATCATCGCTTCGGTAAAATGGGTCAGCCCGTCAAACCGCACGGGCGACCAATAACAGAACCAACTGATCATTTTGCCGCCGTACGCCATAAAGCTGTACGCCTGGAAAGAGATGTCCCCCACGCTGACGGGAATGCGGTTCACCGCCCCGTAGCCGATGCTCTGAAGATATGTCCACATCTCTTTGCCGCTCGCCTTCGCCCGGCGCCCGACTATATCCATCGCATAGAGAAAAGTGGGCTCCAGGGACGTCCTGCCCGTATCGTTGCTTCCGAACAGCGGATAATGGTCGTAGGAAACGTAATCGGTAAAATCGTTGTCTTCCAGAAAACTGTCTATGTAATACTCGTAGGCCGTGCATTGCGTTTCGTCCCAGTTTTCGTCCGTGAAATCCTTCGCCTGGCCGATGATGGGACAAAGATTGACCAGACCCGTCAACTCGGGAAACGCCATCTTATAACGCTTCAGGGCCAGCCGGCTTTCGGGCATTTCGCTCAGAATCGGTTCGTCCTCTATGAGGTGCCCGAACAGGGCCGGCTCGTCGATGTAATAGCTGACGGCCTCCCGCGCCGCGGCAACGGCCTCTTCGTCCGTGATCTGACTGTTTTTCAATATTCCGTTGAGCGTATAGTCGCGAATCAGTTGTTTGACCCCTACCGCTTCCGCCGCATCCAGCATCCTGCGGATAAATTTTGCGTCGTTCGTATAGCTGCCGCTGTAGGGCCCGCCGTCCGAAACGGAACATTTCCATTCGCCCGGATACATGACGCCGATCCCGCTCTCCTTAAATACCTGATACTGATAAAGAAATTCCTCGTCGGTCATTTCCCGGGCGGTTCCCAAAACGACTTCTTTATCGGAATTCAGCGTCACCACGAAATTTTGTACGCCTACCCAGGAACCGATCTTGAATTCTTTGCTCTCGTCCCGTTCCGTAATATAACCGGGCAAATCCGCTTCGCCCGGGGCGTTTCCGCATCCGGACATTCCGAAAAACGTACAGGCAGCAAAAAATACCGAAAGACAAACGGTTGCGATTTTTTTCATATAAGCCTCCTTTGCCTATAATCATACTTTTTTTCGCCCTTTCCGTCAATGCGTATTATTTGATAAAAAGTGTGGAAAATGCGCATCTTTACTCTGGCGAACGGGGCAAATTTTTCACTTTGTTGGAAATTTCTAAGCAAAATCCCGACAGGGAGCGACGTGCCGCGTCACACGCCCTGTCGGGATTTCATTTTCGGAGAAACGGAGAAAATTTATTACTTCAATATAAATTCTTTCGGGCGCACGCCCACTTTTTTCAAAAACAGATTGGAAAAATAATGTTCGTCGGAAAAGCAAAGCCTGTCCGAGATCTGCCGTATAGACAAATTGCTGTTTTTCAATAAAACTTTGGCCGCCTCTATCTTTTTTTCGAGAATATACTCGTACGGCGTCTTCTCGAAATTTTTTCGGAAAATACGAATGATCTGCGATTTTGAAAGATAAAACCTGTCCGCAACGACGTCGAGGTTTATCCGTTCCTCCACTTTCGTGTCCATAAAATCCTTGATGGCGATCGCCTGTTTGTCCGTCGTCTGTTTCTCTTTGACGGAAAGCGCCAGACGATGTATGATCCGCTGCAAAACGGTGGCCACCTCCGCGCAGAGCTGCTCGTAGGGAAGATTGGATACGGACAATTCGCGAAGCCGCTCGAACAAATCCCGCGTATCCACATGAAAGCAAAATTTATGATCTATCCCGTACAGGGTCATCAGGCTGTTGACGTAATATCCGTAAACGGTAATCCACAATTTTCGCCAGGGGTGGCGCCTGTCCGCGGTGTTTACGTGATTTGCCCCCGTCTGCACGATAAAAGTATCGCCCGCGGAGGGATGATATTCCGTCCCGTTATATATTACCGTTCCCGTACCCTCCGTCACAAATTCCATGGAAGTGACCTCCGAACATTCGCGCCGGGAAAAATACTGCATCTCGCACACGCTTTTCCCGATGGCCTGTATATCGAACGGGATACGCCTGTCCTTCGCATAAAAGCACTGCATTTCTTCCATTATGCCTGCAAACCTCACTTTTTTGCTTATTTTTTCTATTGAAACGCCCGTTTTATGCTATTATAATATATCTCAACCAAAAAGTCAACAGGTGGATACGAAATTGAAAGACTGCATTTTTCAAAAAATTCCGATCGGCAATTACCGCGCGGGCGGTTGGCTGAAAAATCAATTGCGTTTACAGGCCGACGGATTGTGCGGAAATCTCGACAAAATATGGCCCGACGTCCGGGACAGTGCCTGGCTGGGCGGCAATGCGGACTCCTGGGAACGGCTTCCGTGCTGGCTGGACGGCGTCGTCCCGCTCGCGTTTCTGCTCGACGACCCGTCCCTCAAAAAGCGCGTGGGGAATTATGTCCGGATCATCGTCGGCAAACAGCAGACCGACGGATGGCTGGCGCCCTGCAACGACAGAAGACACTACGACCTCTGGGCGGAAATTCTCATGCTGAAAGTCCTTTCCGAATACGCCGAATACAGCGGAGACGCAAGCGTCGACGAATGCGTGTTCCGGGGGCTTCTGAATTTATATTCGCACATCGAAAATTATACGATTCACGGATGGGCCGCCGCCCGTTGGTTTGAAGCCCTGTTCCCCATCCGCCGCGCTTACGCCCTCACGGGGGACAAACGCCTGCTCGATTTGGCTAATATCCTCGCGGCGACCGGTTTCGATTACGAAAAACTCTTAAAGACGTTCGGGTTCGACAAACCGCGGGAGAAGAAATATTGGAATTTCTTTCTGCACAACGTCAACCTCGCAATGGCGCTGAAATCGCAGGCTTTATACGGTTTATTCACGGAAGAAGGCGACGACGGTTTCGCCGAAAATCTGCTGGAAAAACTACTCGAAAAGCACGGCCTTGCCATCGGACATTTTTCGGGCGACGAATGTCTCTCGGGTACGCTGCCCACGCAGGGCACCGAATTATGCGGGATCGCCGAAGGCATGTTTTCCGCGGAGACGCTTCTGTCGATCACGGGGAATCCCCGTTGGGGCGATTATCTCGACACCCTCGCCTTCAACGCCCTGCCTGCCGCTTTCACCCCCGATATGTGGGCGCATCAATACGATCAACAGGTCAATCAAATCGAATGTTCCCGACAGCCGGACGATGCCGTCCCGTTCAATTCCAATAACGGAGAGGCGCATTTATTCGGTTTGGAACCGCATTACGGCTGCTGTACGGCCAATCACGGACAGGCCTTCCCGAAATTTGCCCTGTCCGCAATACAAAAGGACTCCGAAGGACTTGCCGTGCTCTCCCCCGTCCCCGTGCAGGCGTCCGATGAAATCAACGGAATACGGACCTCCGTCGAAATCCTTTCCGAATATCCTTTCCGCGATTGTTTCCGGATAAAAATAGACTGTCCCCAAGATAACCGCTTTCACCTGAAAATCCGCATTCCCGGCTTTATCGACAAGGCGGTTATCGACGGAAAGGAATATCCTCCCGGAAATTTCGCGGATATCGAAAAAACTTTCGGACACTCGGTCATCGACGTGAAATTTGTCTGTACTCCCCGCCTGCAAAAAACAAAAAACGGCATGTATATCTTGCGCCGCGGCGCCCTCTTTTACGCCTTGCCGCTCAAATACCGAAAAAAGAAGTCGGAATATACCCGCCCTACGTCGGCCTGGGCCAGCTATAACATCTGTACAATCCACGAAGTGGAGAGAAAATTTCCCTATTGCGACTACGAGTTTTTTCCGGAAAGCCCTTGGAATTATGCTTTTGCCTCCGACAATTTTACGTACCGGGAATTACCCGTTTTCTCTCCTGTCTTTTCCCCGAAAAATCCACCCTGCGCCATAACGTGCGAAATGACGGCGATCCCCTGGGAAAAAGAACACGGCATGTGTAAAAATTTCCCGAAAAATACAACGCCGCTTACTTCGACGATTGAAAAAATTGAATTTATCCCGTACGGCGCAACCATTCTGAGGATGAGTGAAATGCCGAAGATCGGACAATAAGCAAAAAAAATCTTTTTGCGTATTTATTTGATTTATATTTTCGCGGTATTCCGGCAGGTATAACCCGAAATATTTCTTTTCCTGATATCTGTTTTTTATATTCCGTAAAAATTCGCCTTTCATGCTTCGGAAACAGGAAGGGCAGAAAATATCCTTATAAAAACGCACGGAAAATGAGTCCGGTACAATACCGGACTCATTTTCGACGATCCAAACAATTATTGTCCCATATCCGGGACGTTTTACATTTCCGGATACTCCTTGGGTGCACGGCCGTCCGATGGCGGGCGAGCAATGGGCTTTTCGTGCTTTCAAGCTCATTCAACGCGCCCCTGCCCCTGCCATTTACCGCTTACGGTATCTCAAAGCCCCGCGTAATAGCGCGCGAGCATGGCATAACAATGCGCATTGGCGGATTGCAGCAAAATTTGCCGGGGATTGCCCTCGCTGTTGGCGCCGTTGTCGCTGAAGCTGTCCCAGCCCTCTATCCAGGAAGGCGAAACGAGACTATCGTCCGCGCGGTTATTGGTCCACGCATAATCGAGCGAACTGCGCATATGCTCGATATACTCCGCACATTCGGGGACGGATTCACTCAGATCGATAAAGCCTTCCAGCAAGAAGGAAGTAAACCAGCTGTGATTGCCGTACGAATACTCGCCCTGCACGACCTGTGTATTGGCAAATTTTCTGTCGGCGTCTTCCGCGACCTGTATGTTCCGGTTCCGATAGACCCGGGCCACCGCGTCTTTCCCGGCCGCGACCGCCTGATTGTACAGCTCGGCGCCCGCCGTCATGAACGTACCGGTGTTATAACCCAGCTCCTGCTGATCGATCAGCTGAATCTGCTGATTCTGATCCGTCATCTCCTCAAATCCCTCTCTGAGGAAAATCTTGTCGCGCAAACAGCCGGAAGTGGGATTGCGGAGCACGGAATAGCAGAATTCGTAAATATTCTGCGCCTTGGAGAGATAGTCGTCGCGCAGAGCATCGAATTTCCCGTTCAGACTCTCGTCGCCCATCGCGTTGTACAGCTTGACGAGCATCATCGACGTGGGCGCGGACGAGCAGGCATTGAGCGAGGCGTGGTTATTGTCATCCAGACCGCCCCCGCCCGCCTTATCCTCGAACAGAAATTTGGCCGCCCATTTCCAATAAATGCCGTTCAGCCCGGCGGTCTCCTCATAACCTTCGCCGATAATCCAATTTACGATATTGACGGACTCGTTCAGATATTTCACGTCGCCGAGATTGATATAAGCGTAATAGAACTCCTTCGCGACCCAGATATTGTCGTCAAAGAAAATACCGCTCAGACCGGCGCTGACGCCGTCCACAGCATCGTCGCGCCTGCCCGAATTGTAAATGGCGTACGAATTTGCCGTACCGTCGTTTTCGCCGAATGCAGCCAGATAGTGATCGGGATTCTCCCACGACTCGCCGCTGCCCATATTGACGGTGCCGACGCGGTAATGCCGCATTCCCTCGATCAGTTCTTCGAGGTAGTTTTCAAAAAACGCGCGGTCCTCGTCCGTTTCGTCCATCGTCAGGAGAATCGCGTTGACCATGGAGAGCTGTTCGGTATACGGCCAGCAATAAGGCATTCCGCCGTCGGGCGTAAGTTTGGAAAGTTTCGTGTCGGAATTCCAATACAATTCCTCGATCAATTTGCCGTACTCCACCGCGCGCCCTTTGTTGATGGCGGCATAGGCGGCAGAGTCCGCCTCCCAGCGCGCTTTCAGGGTGACATTTGCCGTGGGCGTATAGGAAGCCCCCGCCTCGCCGGCCAACGTGTCGCCGTCAAACCAGCCCGTAAGCGTATATCCCTCCTTTTCGGCGGAAGGCAACGTCACGCTTTTTCCCTGTTCTACCTGCACGGAAGTGCCGCCGGTCAGTTTGCCTCCGTCCGCGTCGAAAGTGACGGTGTAATACTTCGCCGCCGGCGTCGACTGCGAAGGCTGTCCCGCCGAGGACGAATCGGACGCGCCCGTCCCGCCGCCGCACGCCGCAAGCGTGCCGCCGATCATGGCGCAGGAAAGTACCGCCGCCAGAATTTTTGTAATCTTTCTCATTTATCTACTCCTTAACATATTCATAAAAATACGCGAGCGTACCGAAATTTTCGGCATTTGCCGCCATATCGAGTACATTTGCCTTGGAGATGACGGGATTGCCCGCCTCGTCCTTGCTCCAGCCGTTCACCCAATCGGAAGGCATCAGCCCGTCGCTGAGCATCGAATAGGCATGATTGAGATTTGCCTCATAGGCCTCGATGTAAACAAGGACGTTTTCGGGATCGTACTTATACAGTTCCACCCAGGCGTCGAACAAAAGAACGTTGAACCAGGGATTTACCGAATCGATTACCTTATAGTCGAATCCCTCTCTGTCCTTGAACCAATATCCGAACGCACCCGCCGCGCTCGCCTTTGCCTGCTCGAGATACGATTGATCTTGAGTAATCTCGTACAATTTGACGCCCGCCGCAATCATGCTGCCCGTATTGTAGGTGAATTTCCAGGTCTGAATATTCCCTTCGTTGCTGATGTTGTCCCAATACACATTGTCGGACGGGTCGCGCAAGGTATCGTAAGTCCACTGATACACCCGCTTTGCCCGTTCCAGCCATTCGGCATCGTCCGTCGCCTCGTACAAACGGGCGAACAGCAGCGCTGCAGGCGCATTGGAACAGGTATTGCGCGAATTTTTCTTCTGCTCGCACCAATAGATGCCGCCCAATTCGTCGTTCGCCCAGCCGCTCCAGACAAATTTTGCCACGCCCTCGGACGATTGGAGATATTTCTCGTCGCCGAAAATTTCGTAAGCGTTGAGAAATTCGCGGCTGATCCAGACGTTGTCGTCGTAATAAGTATCTCCCGCAGCCATTCCGATTTCCGTGCCGCGCGACGCGCAATACACCTGATAATCGGTCCGAAAGGCGCGGTAATACTCGAAGCCGTCGAGTAAATTTTTGTAGTAGTCGCTTACCTGCCCCTTTGCTCCGTCCGAAAGCGTGGCGATGCGCCAGCTTGCGGCGACGGTTTCCGTATACGGCCAGGCGAACGCCGTACTCATATCTCCCGACGCATCGGTCGTGAAATTAGGATAGTAGTGATACATGAACAGAACCGCGTCCTGCCAATATTTTTCGCGGACGGAGTCGTTCAGTTGTATGCTCCGCTCGGCGTAAGTCCGCGCAAGTTCGCTCTTCATCGAGGCGAGCGGCTCTTCTTCTCCGCCGCCGCAGCCGGCGAATCCGGCAAAGCCCGACGCGCAGACCGATGCCGCCAGCAGAACGGAAAGAATTTTTTTCATTCCAGTTCTCCTTTGTCTTTCATGTCGACGACCGCCATGGCAAACAGCGTGTTTGCCCAGCAGAACCACTCCCGCGTGTATTTGGACGGATCGTCGCAATCGAATCCCTCGTGCATGACCCCGCACCCCGCGTCCGTTTCCAGGAGCATGCGGAAGCAATCCGCGCGCTCCGCCCGATCGTCGGAGGTGAGCAGCTGCATGATGATGCCTATGTGCCAGATATATCTGTCGGGCGTGTGCGGACTGCCCTGTCCGCGCGCGGCTTTGCCCGCGTAATAATAGGGGTTCGCTTTGCTGAGGATAAAGCGGCGCGTGTTGAGATAGACGGGGTCGTCTTTGGCACAGAATCCGAGATAGGGCAGGCTGAGCAGGCTGGGGACGTTGGCGTCGTCCATGAGGTTGAAATTGCCGAGCCCGTCCGTTTCATAGGCGTATATCGCGCCGAATTGCGGATGCTCGTACACGGCAAATTTGCGTATCCCCTCCTCAATCTGCCCGCGCAGCTTTGCGATGCGGTTCTTTCTGTCGGCGATTCCCGCGCCTTCCGCATGTTCTTCCAGCCAGCGCAGCACCACCGCCGCAAACATATTGGACGGAATCAGATATCCGTACCTGCACACGTCGTCGCTGGGACGGTAGCCGTTCCAGACCAGGCCCGTGTAGCCGACGGGCGTCCCCTTTCCGCCGTTCGGCAGAGTGGGAAACTCCGGATACTTCGGACGACTGTGCCTGTACTTCGACTTTTCCCCGTGATTCTGCTCCGTTTCGAGCGTGTCGAGGATACGGTCGAGCGCAAAGCGGAAGCCGTCGTCCGCCGGAGAATAATCGCCCGTGAAATCGACGTATTTTTGCAGCAGCCAAAGCGGGTAACAAAGCGAATCCAGCTCGAATTTGCGTTCCCAGATCCAGGGGCTGTCCCAATCGGTCACGTCGTCTTTATGGCCGTGATTGTTCGGTTGCTCGTTGAAAGCGTTCGCGTACGGGTCCAGGCCGATATAGTAAAACTGCCGGCGCAAAAGCCCCGTGATGAGCGCGCGCACATCGTCGTCCTCTTTGCAATAGGGCAGGTATCCCGTCACCTGTACGGCGGAATCGCGCAGCCACATGGCGGGAATGTCCCCCGTCAGCATGAACGTGCTTCCGTCCGGCAGGCGCTTCGCCGCCGTGTCCAAAGAGGAAAAGAAACAGGTGAGAAACATTTTGCGGACTTTTTCGTCGGAGATCGTCCCGGCATACCGCGCGATTTCGGCGCGCATCGTTCCGCAGAGATTTTTATAGTATATCTCCTTTACGGGGGCGCCTTCGCGCCCCCTCGGAGAAAGTTCGGCGTACTGCAAAATCAGTCCTCTCTTTTCTTTTTGATGATCATCGCCGCCGCGGCCGCCGATGCGACAAGCGCAGCCGCCGCAATGCCCGTTATGCTGCTCCCGCAGCCGCCGCCCGTCGAATCGGACCCGACGTTCGAGTCGGTCGGGCCGCCCGTCGAATCGGACGTATCGGAAGTGCTGTCGCCCGGGTCGGGCGTATCGGAACCGCTTTCGGTCACGTTCAGTTCCACTTCAAAGACCAGTTTGTCGAACGCGCTGGCCGCCTGCACGCGGACGGCAATTTTGCCCTCCTCGGACGGCGTATAGGTGAACACGCCCTCGTCGCTGAGCGTACCGGTATCGGAAAGCAGGTCATAAGTTACGTGATAGCCGTCCTCGTTGTTGACATATTGCGAGAAATCGATGGAAATCGAATCGCCCGGCTTATAGCTCGTGGGCGCGTCCACGACTTTGGAGGAGATGCTTCCGCCGAACTGCGTGATGTATTCCACCCACTGTCCGCCGTTTGCGTTCGCCTCGAAATCGTATCTGCCTTCGACCTTGCTCGTCGCGCCGTTCGCCACGATGAAGTAGACGGGACGGGACTCGACCACCGTGTCGTGAATGTCAAATTCCTGCACGATGACGCCGGTGGCGGTGTTGATCATCATCTCGCCGAGCGCCCAGCCGTTGCCCGATGCGCCTTCGGACGCATAACCGTTGCCGATGTCGCCCGTCGTGATATACACTTTGCCGTCCACGGGATTGTAGGTCATGAGCGTGTTGTCGCCCCAGAAATTGGAGTTGCCGTTGCCGCCCTTCAGCGTCAGTTTGACGACGCCGGAATTGCCGGTCGTCCACCAGGTGATACCCTCAGAGGCGGGTTCGCCCGCGGAAAATCCCTTTTCAAACGCGGCCTCGTACGCCGCCTTGAACGCGGCCGCAAGGGTGGCGTTGTCGGGAATGTTCAAAAAGTCGTAAGCGTTGGCGACGGAGGCGTTGACGATCGATTCGGTGAGCGAATCGGCATAGCTGACCGTCTCAAAGAAATTGTTTTCCGCATCGTATATCGCGCCGACGGTAATCGCCGCGGCCTCGTTGGTGATCACCACGACTTCGCCGCCCACGATCGTTTCCTGTTCGCTCACGGTCAAACGGATATAGCCGTTGGTGAACGGATAGGCATAGATGGTCTGCGTGGAGGTTTCCGCCACCTGAATGCGCTCGCCGACGGGGAGCCCGAGCGCGGTGTTCGTCAGGTACTTGGAATACGCTTCGGGACGAAGATATACAAACGTATCGCCGTCTTTCACATAGGCGAGCAGGTGCGTCTTGCCCTTGTTGTCGGTATATCTCTGGGAGATGAATCCGTTTTCATACGCGACGAGGTCGACGCCGGCAAGTTCTTCGTCGGACAGGTACTGCACCTTTTCCGTATAAGCCGCCTTGAAAGCATCCGTCAGCTGCTGCGCCGTGTAACCGTCGGGCAACACGTCGTTGGTCACCGTCTTGCCGAGCACGCCGATCCTGGACGCCATGTCGATTTCGGACGCGACGCCTTCTGAGTCGACGTTCTGACCGAGGACGACCGTCGCGTTCTTGTTCTGCGCCGTCGCGCCGTCGGCTTTCATATAGCCCTTTTCAAAGTTCTGATAGCGGTTTCCGTCCGTAGCGAGGAAAGCGTCCCCGAGCGGATCGCCGAGCTGTTTGACGTCCCCGATCTCCGCCTTTTCAAAGGTGTAATGGAATTCGTCCGCGATCAGATACACCCTGCCCTGCTCGAAATTGTAGGCGAGGAAGGCCCAGCCGCTGCGGCTCGCATCGTTCCAAGGATCGGAAACGCTGTCGCCGTTGCGGAAGTTCTGCGAACAGAGAGTGCCGTAACGCTGCTCGCCTCCGCCGCTGTTATAGCCGTTGTCCATGACGGGCGAGAAGGGATAGCCGACATTGTACCCCTTTTCCGCATACGCTTCATAGGCGTCGGTAAACGCCTGCGCAAACGCCGCGCCGCTCACGCCCGCCTTTGCGATGGTGTCCGACGTGGCCGCGCCGATCATGCCCGTCGAGGTAGGGTCGGCGTCCACTTCGTCCACGCCCGTCCCCGCGTCGTTGAGGACCACGTTCTTCTCCCACACGACGCTGGTGCTGCCGTTTTCCAGCTTGATGTAGCCGTTGGTGAAATTCTGATAGGTCAATACCGTCGAGCCGTTCTCCACGCGGAACATATCCCCCGCGGCGGAGCCGAGCTTCTGGGTGCCGCCGTTCTGATACTGATCGGCAAATTTGTCGGTGATGATGTACGCCTCGTCGGTCACGCCGTTATAGCTGAGCCAGGCGACGTAATTATCGCCCCAGCCGCTGTAGCCGGCGTTGATGAATTTGAGGTCGAGAATGGCGGTGCCTTCCCAGACTTTCCAGCCCGAGCGTTTGTTTGCCGCCGTGATCGTGCCGTCGCTGCCCGAGGCGATGGAATAAGCGAGAATCTCGCCTTCGGCATACGCTTCCTCGAGGCTGCCGTCCGCGTCGAGGACCGCCTGAATGTCCGCGTTGAGGTCGGCCACTTTTTCGTTGAGCGCGGCGAGCACTTCCTGCTGGCTTCTGCCCGCGGGATACACCGCCGAACCCTCCGTATCCGCGGAAAACGCGTCGTCGGCGGAAGCCGCCAGAACGGTGCCGGCGGTACCCGCGGCCATTGTAAGTACCAAAAACGCACTTACGAGTAACTTCTTTTTCATCGATCTTTCCTCCATAATTTAGTCTTTGACACCGCCCAGAGCGACGCCCTGAACGAAATATCTCTGCATGAAAATGTACAAAATCAGGATCGGCACGGACATGAGCAGGGAAACCGCCATCAGCGGTCCGTAATCGACCTGCGTGGGCGTTTTGAAGAACTTGAACGCCATGGTGAGAAGCTGATTTTCCGGGCTTTGCAGCACGATGTTCGGCCACATGAAGTTGTTCCAGCCGCTCTGGAAAGTAAAGATGCCGAGCGTGAGAAGTCCGGGAACGACCAGCGGGAGATAAATCCTGAAATAGATGATAAATTCGTTCGCGCCGTCCATGCGCGCACTCTCCGCCATATCGTCGGGGAGAGACGCGAAAAACTGACGCATGAAGAAGATTCCGTAAACGCCGATGGCGCCGGGCAGGATAACCGCCGCCAGATTGTCGTAAAAGCCGATTCCGCCCTGGCCGAACAGATTGTTTCCGCCCGCCAGCGGGAAACGCAGCAACACGAAAAAGGTGGGGATCAGGGTGATCACGCCGGGGATCATCATCGAACTGAGCAAAATGTTGAAGATGACCTTATGCCCCGTAAAGCGGATCTTGGAAAAGGCGTACGCCGCCAACGACCCGAAAAACAGATTGGTGAACAGCCCCACGCAGGTGGTGAACAGACTGTTTCCGAGCATTTCCCAGAAGGGAATGGTTTCAAAAACATAAGCGTAATGCTCCAACGTAAAACGGCTGGGAAACCAGGTGACGGGAAGTTTCAGAATCTCTTCCTTGGGGCGGAAGGAGGTGATGATCGACCAATAGAAGGGCAGCACCATCACCAGCGCGCACAGGATAAGTACGATGTAGAGAAGCGCCCTTGAGGCGATCTTTTTGCCCAGCTTTCTGCGGTGTTCCCGCTTCGCCTCCGGCGAGGACGGAGCGAGTATTTTCGTGTTTTCCATAACTCCCCTCCTCATTTGGAATTGTCGCGGTCGAACCGACGGACGAGCACGGTGACCAGCATGATGATGACAAACAGCACAAACGACTGTGCCGCCGCATATCCCGCCTGAGGCCCGGCGTTGTCGCCGAAGGAATTCTGCCAGATCAGATACACGGGCGTCAGCGTCGAATTTGCCGGACCGCCGCTCGTGAGGACGTAGACCTGGTCATAGAGCTGGAAAGCGCCGATCAGCGTCATCGTCAGGATAAAATACATCGTGGGCGCGATGAGCGGAACGGTCATGCGGAAGAACACGGTAATCGGCCCCGCGCCGTCCAGCTTGGCTGCCTCGTACACCTGTGCGGGCATATTTTGCAGCGCGGCGAGGAATATGATCATGTTCGACCCCACGCCCTGCCACACCGTGATGAGCGTCACCGACGCGAGCGCCGTCTTGGAATGGGACAGCCACGTCGCGGAGGGAAGCCCTATCGCGTTGAGAATGTTGTTCAGAAGTCCGTAAGAGGGATTCATCAGCCACAGCCAAACCGTGCTGGCGGCGACCGAGCTCGTTATGCTGGGCAGATAGAACAGGACGCGGAACACCTTTGCCCCGGAAAGCCTGGTATTTACGAGCGACGCCAGCACCAGCGAACAAATCACGTTCAGCGGCACCGCCATCAGGGTATACAGCAGAATATTGACTATGCTGCGCCAGAAAAGGCTGTCCTGAAACACGCGTTTGAAATTATCCAGCCGGATAAATTCCATGTCCATGAAAAACATATCCGTCTGAAAGAAGCTGAGCACCAGCGACAACACGAGCGGAATCAGCACGAAAATCACAAAGAACAACAGGGCGGGCGCGACAAAAATGTAACCGACAATATTCCTCTGGGCTTTCATCGATAATTTTTTGCGCGATGAAACCATTTACGACCTCCCCTGCGCCTGACGCAGCAGAGTGTTGCCCTGCGAACGGATATCGCCGTACGTCGTGAGGACGGTCTGGCTGCCCTCGCGCAGCGCCTGTATCTCCGAACGCACCACGCTGGACTCGAACGTTTCGTAGCCGGCCACGCCCGGACGCATCTTATAATTCTGAAGATAGGGAATGATATCCTTGATGACGCCGTCCTGCGAATAGAAATCATTCGTCCAAAGGTCCTGACGGCAGGTGATCGCTTCGTTTTCGGTGAAATACAGCTCGTTCATCTCGTCGTTCATCAGCCAGAGTTTGATGACTTCCCACGCCTTGTCCACGTGACTCTGCCATTCTTCCGTCTGCATCGACTTGTACACGGGCTGGGGAATTGTCAGGCCGTAACCGCCGAGCATTCCGCCCACCTGCCCGTTCTGCATCCCGAACTTGTCCTCCGCCTCGGGATCGAGCACCTCCGCGTTGTTCTCGCCCTGCAGATACGTTCTGTCGCGGGCGGGATAAGGGATCATCTTATAGTTTTTCAGAGCATAGCCCGAAAGCTCCTGCGGGAAATAGATGGAACCGTACGTCATTGCGCAAAGTCCGTTGCCGAACGCATCCGTGCCGCCGTGGCCGGTGTTGCACAAATTTTTCGTATACAATTCCTGGAAAAACGCCAGCGTGTCATATACGCGAAGGGACTGCCCGTCGTTCATCATGCCCGAAGCGCCCTCTTTCATGACCGTGTCGCCGTACGTTTCGCTGTCCTTGTCGGTGTCGATCAGTTCGCCCGTGCCCGTATAGATGAACGAGAAGAACTGTCCGTCCGCGCTCGTCGTGTTCAGCCCCGAACGGGTGACCGTCGAGCCGTCGCGCACCGTCAGTTTTTCGGCGGTTTCCAAAAGTTCCGTCCAGGTATTCAACCCGTCCACGTCGATCTTGTCCGCATCGGCGGCAGTGGCATTGTATGCGTCCACCAAATCCATGTTGATATAGATGCCCCAGGGATCGGCATCCAGAGGCAGGCCGTACTGCTGCCCGTCCACCGTGAGTTCGCTGTACGCCTCTTCAAAAAATTTGGACGTATCCACGTTGTCCTCGGCGATCATGTCGTCGAAGGGAAGCAGATAACTCGTGTTGGACGGAGTGGCAAACCTGTCCCAGATGACGATGTCCGGCATTTTCTGCGGACCGCTCATACAGGCGGTTCTCAGCGACGTGGGAAGCTGCGTCATCGCCTGAAATTTCAGCTTGACGCCGAGCTCCTTTATCTCGTCCGTTTCATTGAACTTGTCCAAAAATCCCTGGAATTTCTGCTTCACTGCGCTCCCGGCGTATTGATCGGGCGCCCAGATGTTGAGTACCAAACGGCCGTCTTCGTATTGGCTGTAATCGTTCGCCGTGGCGCCGCCTTTGCATGCACACAGCCCCGTCACCACCGCCAAAGACAAAACCGCGCTGATCAGCTGCTTCTTCATCAATCTTACCTCCTTGCGTTCCTGATTTTTCCTTTTTGCGGCACTCTTCGCCGCTTTCATCCATATTATAGCACCCTTTTTTACAAATTACAAGCCTAAAATGACATTATATATCATATCTTATGCATTTAATACATTTGTAAGTCATTTATCCGAAAATTATTTCAAAACAGTTGACGGACAAATCATTTTATGCTATTATAATATATAGGAATAAATATAAACATTTTTGGAATACACATATGAAATATCAGCAGTCAAAACACTCGTTATACGTAGAAATCTACAATAAACTGAAAGAGGACATCATCCTCGGCACCTATCCGCCGGGGTCGATGCTGCCGTCGGAAGCGGAGCTGGCGGAATCCTTTTACGTTTCCCGCATCACCATTCAGAAGGCGATGCAGCTCCTGAAAAACGAGGGCTACATCTCCCGCACCGCAGGCAAGGGCACGTTTGTGGAAAATATCCCCACCAAGCCGCAGCAGCACACGATCGGGCTGGTGCTGTGCAACATCTCGTACAGTTTCGGCCTGCGCATTCTCGTCGCCGTCGAGCGCAGCGCCGCACAGCACGGATACCACGTCATCTTCAAAAATTCCGTCGATTCCGCCGAGGAGGAAACCAAGGCGATAAACGACCTCGTCGCCCTCGGCGTGGACGGAATCATCATTCAGCCCGTACATAAAGAATTTTACAACGAAACGCTTATTCAGCTGCATTTCAATCATTTTCCCATCGTGCTCGTAGACCGTTGTTTTTCGGGCTTTGCCATTCCCAGCATCAGCACCAACAATTTCGAGGCGGCGCAGGCCGCGGCACAATATCTGTTCGATAAGGGGCACACGGGCATCGGCTTTGTATGCAGTCCGCAGCAGAATACCTCCACCATTCAGGACCGCATCGACGGCTTTACTTCCGCGCAGCTCCTCAACAACCACGAGCTGAGCGATTCCAATATCCTCAACACCATTCTCAGCCCGCACACGTCGGATAATTCGGACGTATTCCGCAAGGACGTCGAAACGATAAAGAGCTACCTGCTCGCCAACAGGGAAATCACCGCCCTCATATCCTCGGAATTTACCGTGACGCAATTGATCGTTCAGGCGATCCGCGAGCTGCATAAATCCATTCCGGAGGACTACTCCCTCATCGTGTTCGACGAGTACGAATCCGTCAATCTCCCCATCGCCACCCACATCAAACAAGACCAGACTGCGATCGGCCGCGTGGCCTTTGAAACCCTGCTCTCTAAAATTTCCCATAAAATGGTCAGCAATAAAACCTATATCCCCTTTCAGATCGTCGAAGGGGATACCGTGCGCAAACTGTAATTTATAAATTGCGATTTGTCTTTTTTCGCGCTCGTCGCCGGGTTGCCATGGCGTACCGGACTTAAATTTTCATGGATACGATTATGCCGCCGGGCCATATGGCCCGGCGGCATAACTTTATCCTGCTCTACACGGCTTGCCTGCATTCCGTTTGTATTTGTTGCGGCGATCACGAAACCCGCTTTTCTCTTCTCTCTCTTTTCGCCCCTCGCTCCTCGCGCGAACCCACGATAATACGCCACTTCTTCGTCATCGCCTCCAACTTAAAACCCCGCGGGCACCAATCTTCCCGCGGGGATTGTTTGAGGCGACGGGAGACTGGCTCCTGTAGCAGAGGGACGTAGCTCGCCGTCTGTTCGCTTTTCCCTCTCCTTTCGCCTCTCGCTCCTCGCGCGAACCCACGATAATACGCCACTTCTTCGTCGTCGCCTCTAACTTAAAACCCCGCGGGCACCAATCTTCCCGCGGGGTTTTGGTCGAGGCGACGGGGTTCGAACCCACGACCTCAGCGTCCCGAACGCTGCGCGCTACCAACTGCGCTACGCCTCGAAATTTTTTGTTCCCGGCCGCAGGCGACGGCTCAACCGTTCAGACGGTTATAAACTGTCCCCTCTCCTTCCGTGAAACGAAAACATTATACCAAACGCGCAAGAGAATGTCAACCCTTTTCGCGGGAAAACGGGAAACAATTTTCAAAAGTATTTTCATCCGCCCGCAAGGAAAAAGGGAGACCGTCGTCCCCCTTTTCCCCACGCCCGGGTAAAATGCTCAGGCGAGCTTATACGCATAATTGAGCCTGCCGCAGGGAGCGCATTCCCCCTTGATATAAAAATTGTCTACGGAAGAAAGCGCCTCGATGTGGTCCATGATCTTGATGCCGATTTCGTCGGAGAAAGAAACGCCGAGGACCGAAAGCGGAACGGAATAAAAGATATAATTCGCCTGTACGAAATATTCCGCGTCTCCCACCCGCTGCAGGGAATCGCCGTCGAATTTCTCGATCGAAGTCGTCTGCCCGGAGGGGGAGCGATTGACGAGAAAATCGTAATTTTCCCAACCGCCGTCGCCGCCGACGGAGAGATAGACGTTCATCCAGGTGGTATCCCCTTCCTCATGCGCCGTCACCGGCGATTTTGTCTCTACCCGGATATAAAGATTTTCTCCGTCGTTGGCAAATTTCAGGCTCACGACGTCGTTGCGCGCGGAATCGTCCCGATAGCGGACGGAGGGATCGACGCCGATATAATCCCGTACGACGGTCTCCCCTGCCGCATCGAGATAGACGTCGGAAATGCCCGTCCATTCCGAAACGCCGCCAAAAATATTTATCGTGGCCGCCCGGCTTTCCGACGCGCCGCTATCGGCGTCTCCGTATTTGAATCTGCGGATATTGGCGACGAGCTGCAGATAATAATTGTCCGCATACCCTCCCTTCATCATCTCCGCGTCCCGCGAAAACGCCATGTTGAAACTGTCCACGAACACCGCCCGCTGCGAAGTGTGATAGGGCTTGACGAGCGTGGACTGCTTCTGGGCGATCCATTCGTTCCACCCCGTCACGACTACCATATCCACGTCTTCCTCGCTCGCGAAAACGTTCTCCCACTGATATTGGAAATTCGTTCCCTCAAGCACGTTCTGTTCGTCCGCGCCGTTGTCCAGCGGATCGGAAGAAACCCAGCCCCTGCCCCGGAAATATTGCTTGCCCGGGTACAGGTACGGATCGGAGGACCAGACGCCGTTGACGTGCTGCGCAATGGAAACGCTCATGACGCCGTTATGATTATGCTGATTGTTCCGCACGTCCCAATCGATCCAGGGCAGCGCGTCGTCATCGTACGGCCGGTCCGGCCATTGCAGGGGCTTATACCATATGGAATTCCACTTTTCCGCCCCGGAGGCCTCCTCCGTCAGCGTGCCCGTCACGAGCGGTTTGCCCGAAGGATTCAGCGCCGTGTCGGCGACGAAAAAGGCGTCGGCGTATTCCGGCCGGGAAAGATACGCTTCATAAACGGCGTCGAACGCCGTCTGGCTGGCCGTCGCGTCGATGGGGAGCATAAAGGCGATTTTGGGCACCTTCCACCCCTCCGCCTGCATCTCCAAGACGGCTTCGATGAGGACACGGGTGGCGCTTTCGTAAATATAGCCGTTGGTGTAATCGAGCAAGAGATAGTCCACGTCCGCATAGGAGAGCAGCTCGAGATGCTTTCTCGCCACCCACGGGTCCTCCGAATTGTAGTATCCGAACAGCGGCTCCGACCAATAATGAAAGGCGCTGTTGGGGCTGACGTCCGCGTCGTATACGGGGGAAGACGTATCGATTTCCCAAAGCGGATTTTCGGGATTTCCGACGATCCCGTTTTCGTATTTTTCGAGAATCTCGGAAGTGTCGTAAACTTTTTTGGTGTGGTATCCGTGCCAAAGAAAATAGTAAATACCGACGTATTTATTTTCCTTCCGGTCGGCCGCGGCCGAGATCTTGCGCCCCAGCGCGTCCGTTCCGGAAAGCTGAGACAGGGTAAACTGCCAGTCCGTCATTTCTTCATACCCTCCGTTTCCGCCGGTCGCAGAATCTGAAACGCTGCCGGAACCGCCGTCATCGCTCCCCTGCCCCGTCGTAGTACAGCCCGCCGAAAACATCAGAAGCGAGCCGAGAAGTATCGTGGCAAATCTTTTCACAATCGTCCTCCTTATTCGGATTCAGCCCTTGAGGCCGCCCACCTTGATTCCGCCTATCATCTGCTTCTGGAAAATCAAAAAGAGCAGCATGGGCACGATGGTCATGAAGGTGACCATCGCCATTTTGTAGTTGTCGAACAGCGCGCTGATGCCGTTGGCGGAAAACTCGTAATAGAACGCCACCGCCATCGTATAATTTCTCTGGCTGCGCAGATAGACGAGCGGGCCGGTGAAATCGTTCCACTTCCCCAAAATCACGCCGATGCCCGTATAGACGAGCACGTTCATGCAAAGGGGCAGCATGATGCGGAAAAATACGATGAATTTATTGGCGCCGTCGAGATACGCCGCGTTGTCCAGCTCCTTGGGCACGCCGCGCATGAACTGAATGATCAGAAAGATCTGCATCGCGCTGCCGCCGAAGAACGCCCCCACCCACTGCGAGGCGAGCGTGTCGAGCAGCCCCAGCCTGCTGTACAGCGCATAGAGCGGAATCGTCGTCACCGAACCGGGCAGCATCACCGTGGACATGAGCAGCGCAAACATGACCTTTTTCCCCTTGAACTCGTACCTGGCAAAGGGAAACGCGATCAGCGAGCCCGTAAAGGGAATAAAGAAGCCGTTGATGAACACGACGATGAGGGTGTTTTTCAGATAGGGAAGATAATCGACGACGATGCTGTAATTTTCAAAATGCAGCTCGCTCGGAAAGAGGATCAGGTTGGTCGAATTGACCTCGGGCAGGGACATCAGACTGCGCGTGAGCATATAGAAATAGGGAAAGATGAAAAACAGCGAAAAGACGACGAGCAGGATGTATTTCAGCGCGATCGGCGCCGCCTTTTTCAGCTTTCTGCGCTCAGGAATTGTCATCTGCATAGAACACCCACCTCGAAAAGCGGAACATAATCAACGTGCAGGCGGCCACCACCAAAAAGAGAAGCCACGCCTCCGCGCACGCCAGGCCCATCTGATGCGTTTCAAACCCGGTTATATAAATGCGGACCGCGATGAAATACAGGCTGTTATCCACGCCCGCGCCCACCATCGCATACGAATCGAAGGTCTGCAGACAGCCGATGATGCCGTTGATGAGATTGTAAAAAAGAATGGGCGTACAGAAGGGAATGATGATGACGAACAGCCTGCGGAAATAGCCCGCCCCGTCGATTTTCGCCGCCTCGATGGTGGCGGGCGGCACGTTGTTGAGCGCCGCGATCCACATGAGCATTCCGCCTCCGATCACCCAAAGGCCGGTGGAAATATACGTCGGAAGCGCCGTGTCCGCGCTCTGTAAAAACCGGCTCTGTCCCAGCCCGAGCACGGAGAATATCTGATTCATGATTCCGTTGGGGCCGGGGTCGAACACGTCCACCCAAAGCAGCCCCATCGCGATGCCGGGCACGAGCACGGGCAGATAGTAGAGCAGCCGGAAGAAGCGGATGCCCGGGAGATTCCGCCACAGAAAGAGGGCGAGAATGTAGGAAAGGACGAGATTCATCGGAATGGAAATGACCGAATACAGAAAGGTGAGCCCGAAGGACGCCCCTACCTGTTTCAGGCCGTGAATGGGGTCGGCGCTGAAAATCGTCTCGTAATTGAAGGTGCCGATCATCGTGATGCGGACGCCGTTAAAATCGGTAAACGAATAGAGCAGGGAAGCGATGAGCGGATAAACGGAGAACACGAAAAAGCCGATGAAGGCGGGAATGAGAAAGAGATAACAGGCGTAATCCCGCTTGATCCATTTTGCGAACCGCCCGGCGCGCGTGAGTTTCTCCCCCGCCGTCGCCTTCGCTTCCGTCCTGCCGTAGCCCTCCATGTCAGCTGTTTCCTCCCGCTTCGATGTAATTTCTCATCTGTGCCGCCCATTTGGAAATAAATCCGCGGATCTCCGTATCGGGGTCGGAACGCACGTTGGCGATGCTGTCGGTATAGCAATTCTGCAATCTGTCGAGCATGCTGCCCTGATACTCCGGCGTGACGTACTGCATGAATTCGCGCACGTGGGTAAAGCACTCGTCCCGCCTGTACACGAAGGGATCGTTGGAATACTGCGCCCCGAACGCATCCGTCGTATACCGCCGCCACACGGCGGTTTCATCGTCGATGAGGCTCTCGACGACGGGCACGAGATTACCCGATTCGGAAGCTTCTTCCTGCGCGCGCTCGCTGACGAGGAATTTCAGGAAAAGCCAGGCCGCCGTCTTGTGTTTCGAGCCCGAATACATCGCGTAGCCCGTCGCGCCGCTGCCGACGTAATAGGTGTCATCGTCGCCGAAATCGGGACAGGGCGCCACGCCCACGTTCGCCAGACCGTGGAAGGTATTGGTGGAGGTGGTAATGGAAGTGAGCTTTGCGCGGCAATGCAGATAGACGGGCGCGGTCTCCATCAGAAACTGCGTGCCGTCCCGCGTGCTCCAGGTACCGGGGTCCCCCATGTAGCCGTCGGCGACGAGGTCGTGCGCGAAACGCATCGCCTGATAGGTCTCCTCGCTGTCGAACAGCATGTTGCCTTCCTCGTCCAGATGATTGCCTTCCTCGTCGAAAATGGTGCCGCCGAAGCTCTTCACGATGGGCCAGCTCAGGGAATCCCACAAAATGGCCGCATCCATGGAATTGGTGAAACAATCCTTATACGCCTGTCCGTAGCTGTTGGTTTCGTCGGAAGCCAGAAGCCCCTCTTTGAGGTCGGCGAGCATCTGCACGAATTCCTCCTGAGACATCGCCTCCGTCGAAGAAGGATACTCCACGCCCGCCGCGTCGAACATGTCCACGTTATAATACATGACCACCTGGTTATAATCCCGCGGCATCACGTACAGGGTTCCGTCGTCCGTACAGCTGCGCACGCTGTTCTCGTTGAGGTTTTCGATATCGAAGGACGGATCCTGTTCGATGATCGGCGTGAGCGGCGCGATGATATCGTAATCGCGATACAGAGCGATATCCTCGGGCGTCACCCAGAAAATATCGCACATGCTGTCGAGGCCGGCGTTGAACACGAGTTGATCGTCCAGGGAATCGACTCCCTCCACTTCCACGGTAATGTTAGGATATACTTCTTTGAAGGCGCCGACAAAAGCGTTGATGATCTCCTTCTCCGTATCCACGTTGCTCACCCAGATTTTCAGGGTATCCGCATAATCGTAGCCCGCATTGAAATCGATTTCGCCGACCAGTGCGGAATCTCCGCCGCTCTCGCTGTCGCCCGACAGCCGATAGCTGCACCCGGCGAACGCGCCGAAGCAGAATACCAGCGAAACAAGGCCTGTCAATAATCTTTTCACGTTAACTCCTCCCGTCAATCGTATTTATTTCGGTCAAGCTCCCAGAACGCCCAGAAACTCGCCGTAAAAGAGTTCGTCCCGCCGCCGTTCGTCTCGAAGGACACGGTGACCAGCTGTTCGACGGAAACGGAAATCGTGCACGTGCCGTAACCGATTGCGGCGGTATAATTTCCGTCGGCATCCGCGCGCAGCTCGGTGCCGTTCACGGCCACGATCGCGCCGTACCCTTCGGGAACCTCCACGCGGAAGGAAACGGTGTCATAGGTCTTCAGCGCATTGAGGTCGGTGCCCTCGGCAAAGATAATTTCCGCGCGCTCGTCCACCTCGGAGGTATAATCCAGCTCCGCACCCGCGTAGATCCTCGCCTGCACCCGCACGGAATAGAAACTGAGCATGTGCAGATACGCCGTTCCGTCGCGGAAATCCGCCTGCGTGACGCCGACGGAGGCGATCTTCACGCCGTCCAGCTTGATATACCCTTCCGAAGCCGTCTCGCCGATGTAAATCTCGAACCGCGCATAATCGTAGTCCACGGAATGGTCGCCCGACGCCCAGCCCCATGCGTCGCCGAATTTGTTGGTGATTCCCTCCAGGCTGATGTCCGTCACGTTGCCGAAGGAACGGAAATCGATGGGGTCCTCGGAGGTGATGTCGCTGTAATTGAAGCCGAACATCAGTTTTTTGTAATGATTGATCCGCTCGTTGAGGTCGGCGCCCGCGCCGCCGTTCTGGCCGTAGGCGTCCGCGCCCGATTCCACCGTCACGTCCCAATCGTCAAAGAGGCCGATCATGAACCACGGCGTCGTGCCGGGGACGGGCCCGTTGGGCTTGATGAGCAAATCGAGATAGATGGGCTTGGTTACGTCCAGAGGGATCACCGAACCGATCGAACCGCCGTTGGTCAGGACGAAATTGGAGTAACCGTTCCCCTCGTCCACCATCGACGAGCCGCCCGCATCCACGACGGGCCCGTATTTCGGATACTCCGCATACATTTCGTTGTTCCAGCCGTTGACCGCGCTTTCCGTCGTCTGTTCGGACGGGTCGGTATAGACGACCTCCGACGATACGACCACCTCGCAATCCGCCGCGGGCATGACGAAGGAATATTTCCCCTCCGCGTCCGCCGTCAGGGTCTCGCCGTTTGCCGATACGGAGACCACCGTGTAATTGTCGTTGGGCGCAACGGTGAATTGCACCGTCTCTCCCGCCGCAAAGACGTTTGTCCCGCCCGTGAAAGTCACGGCAGCGTTACCGCTGTAGCGCACTTCGTACACGGCTTCCGTCGCCACCGTCACGGTAACGTCCGACGCCGGCATCGCAAAGGAATACTTCCCGTCCGCGCCCGCCGTCACCGAAGTGATGCGGTAACCGTCGTTCG
>CALWAU010000014.1 GCA_944375795.1 uncultured Clostridia bacterium
GGCTTTCGGGATTTCCCGCGCGATAGGGAGAAAGAAAGGTGAGGGTATAGGGAAAGGCCTCCGACAGGGAATTTATCTGCAAATAGCGGCGGGAGACGATCGCCTCCGTGCCCTTCGCCTCCGAGAGTGCGGCATAAAACGCCGCGTAAGCGTCCCCGACGGCGGCGGGATTTTCGATGCCGGGCGCATAAACGCGGTCCGCGCCCTTTCGGCGGAGAATTTCCGCGATTCCGCCGCAATGATCGGAATCGGAATGGGTGAGCAGGAGAAAATCGAGGCGGTCTATCTCCAAGGCGTTGAGATAGCGCAGAATGGCGGAAGTGCTCTCCTCCGAACCGTTGCCGCCGTCGATCAGCATCGACCTGCCGTCGGGCAGCTCGAGAAGGGTGCAATCTCCCTGCCCCACGTCGAGAAAATGTATGCGCAATTCCCCTTCCCCGCGAGCGGAAATTTCGGGCAGACGCACGTAATATTTCCATGTGGAGGGCGGGTAAAAGGCGGAAAAGACACAAAGCCCCGCCAGCGCGCACGCCAACACGATTGCCGCAGCCGCGCGCACCCGGCGGAACTTTTTCTCCGCTTTTTCCTTTTCTCTTTTGTATCCCATGCGTTTTCCCCGTTCCGTTCGGACGACCGACCCCCTGCGTCCTTCCCCTCTGTTCCTCCGCCCCGCCGGCAAAGACGGCAAGGCGGCAAAGGCCTACGCGCCCTTTTCTTCCGCGTCCCCCGCGCAGTCCTCCGCCCCGTTGACGCCCGGACAGGCGCGTATGCTGTGGCAGATTTTCTGCATCCGTTCCTCGACGGCGAACAAATCGTCCGCGCACGCCTTCAATTCCGCCTTATAGGAATCGAGCAGGTCGGCGTTGACCTTATAGGAGACCTCGTGTTCCAGGCTCGCCCACATGTTCATGGAAATGGTCCTGAGCTGAATCTCGACGGGCACCTCCATCTGAATCGCGGAAAGGGACACCGGAAGCTTGACGATGAGGTGCAGACTTCGGTATCCGTTGGGTTTGGGATTTTTTATGTAGTCCTTCTTCTGCAAGAGGCGGATGCCCGTCTGGTTGAGAAAGACGCGGGAAATTTTGTACACGTCCTCGATGTATCCGCAGATGACCCGCACCCCCGCTATGTCCGTCAGTTTGGTGAGGTTGGCGGGAATCTGTTCGTACCCCCGGCGCTTGAGCTTTTCATAGGCGCTCTCCACCGTTTTGAGGCGGCTTTCGATGCTGTGAATGGGGTCGTGCCCCTGAATCATGCTGAATTCGTCGTCGAGTATCTCGAAGCGCGAACAGGCCGTTTTCAGCGCGCCCGAATAGAGGGGCTGCAAACGCATGTATTCGCGGACAAACGCCGCGTCCGGCCCCGCGCCCGCCTCGAAGGTAACGTTCCCGTAAAAGTCTTTTTTGAGCATCCTCCCCCCTTCCGGTCCCGCCCTCCGGCGCCGCCCGTCACAAAGATATTTCCGTTTATATTATACCACCAAAAGGGGCGCGCGCAACACTTCCCGGGAAAAATTTTCCGAAAAAAATTTTTCTGTCAGAAGGCGTCTTTGGAAATGCGGCTCCACCGCCGCGCGATGAATTTCAGCTTCCACGACAGGGGCAGAATTTTCATGAACGCGTTCAGGGCCCTGTTCCAGAACCCGGGAATGTACTTGCGGCGATTGCGGGCGGCCGCTTTCAGGCTTTTTTCCGCCACGAACCCGGGCGATTTCGCCGCCAGTCTGCCCCACAGGCCCTGGCCCTCGATCTGCTTTCTGATGTCCGCGCGGGTGGGCATCGCGCCGGGCAGAACGGCCGTGACGCGCACCCCCTTGCCCTTCATTTCCTCCCGAAGCGCCGCGGAAAAGGAAGTGAGCGCCGATTTCGCGGCGCTGTACAGCGCAAAATAGGGCATGGGGCATATCCCCGAAACGCTGGAAACGTTGATGATTTCCAGCTCCGCCGCGCGGCGACCGATGGCAAAGCGGCAAAGCGCCGCGGCCGCCTCGAAATTCACCCGGCACTGAAAGGCGATCTTTTCCTGCGTATACTCGCAAAACGCCTTCTGGATATCCGCCCCCGCGGCGTTTATAAGCCGGCCGATTTTCAGGCCCGCCGCGGAAATTTGCGACATCATCTCTCCCCTGCTATGCCCGTCCGACAAATCGGCGGCAAAAATCCGCACGTCCGCCCCGCCGTTTTCGCAAAGCAGTTTTTCCTTCAACAGGCGCAGCTTTTCCTCGCTTCTGCCCGTCAGGATGAGATTTTCCCCGTCCCGGATCAAACGATGCGCGAAAGCGGAACCCAGACCGCCCGTCGCGCCCGTGATCAGCGTATACGTTTCCTTTTTTTCTCCGCTTCTCATAAAGGAGCCCCTCCCCCGCTTCAACTCCACAGCTTCACGGGGTCGAAGCCGAAAATCTGCACCACCTCCACGTAGGGAGAATTGGCGATTTCCGGCGGCGTCACCACCAGGCCGCCGTTGGAATCGAGGTCGATTCCGAAATGCTTGTAAGCGTACCAGACGAGATGGGCGCACTGCGTGCGCTCGAAGGAATCCTCGTTATATTTTTTGGACAGAATGCCCACCGAAAAATTGTATTCCGCGCCGATGAGATTTTCCCGGGCGTACTCGGCCACCTCCGCGCGGAACTCCTCGGAAAATTTGGGGCGCAGGATCATGACGTCGGCGAGGTTTGTAAAGGTGGAAACGCTCGTCAACTCGCTGAGATCCCCCGGCCCGAACGCCTCCGCAAGCAGCCTCGCGTCGCCGTCCACGATCAGCGCCGCATGCCCCAGCCGCCAGCCGGAAACGTGCGTGGTCGCCGTGACGATGATATCCCCGTCCTCCAGCTTTGCGAGCGGAATGCGCCCCTCGATGGTCTCGCTGTACGTAAACGGATTGAAGCGGGTGCAGGTGACCGTGTGCTCCTCGAAATAGAAATCCTGAATCGCGAGGATCTGCCGCTTGTTTCCGTCCTCCAACAGCCCGTCTATCCCGAGCTTCGTAAGCCCCGTCTGCGCATAGAGCAGTGCATAATCCTCGTCCGTCAGTTCCTCCTTGTCGAGGAGGGCGGAAATGTCCTCCTTTTCGTAATCGGGAAACCAATGCACCCACGCGGCGTCCGTATAAACGACGCCCAACTGCAGGCCGCCGAGCACGCCGCCGACAAACAGAACGAAAACGGCCAGCCCGATGGCAAGCTTCTTTTTTCCGCTCAATTTTTTCCGCTTCGTCTTTCCCATTCTCCGCTTCCCGGGCCGCTTCGGCCCCGCCGCATATCGATTGTTCTTTTCCATGGTACCCCTGTACCATGGAAAACAGCCTCGGCTGTCTTTCCTTTACATTGTATCACATCGGCGCGCCTTTGTCAAATCCTCCGTCCCCCTTTCCTCTTTTATCACCTCTTTTTTATTTTCCCGTAAAAATCGGCCGCCCTCCCGGACGGCCCGCAGAATTTTTATTGTATCAGCCGCGCGAATAGGCGTTGGCGACAATCTTTGCAATTCCGCAGAGAATGCCGCCTACGAGGAGACAAATCCAGCCGGGATGCCACAATTCCCCCAAAAAACCGAGCAGCAGGTAAATGACGAGCGCCACAAACATCACCGCCGCGCAAAAGGCGACAAAAATGCGATTTACCCTGCCGGCCGCCGAAAAAGCGGCCGAGCCGTCCTCGGGAGTCCGGTCTTTCGCGCCGTATTTCGACGAAAGGAGCCCCACATATACGTAAATCCCCACCGATATCGCCATCGTCGTCGAAAATGCGCCGCCCGCGACGTAATCCCAGCCCTGCCTGGCCAATATGAAGGCAATCGCGGCGCCGACGAGGACGCAGGCCGTGACGCCCGCCATCAGAAGGGGCAGCTTGCCGCGGAAAGCGCGTACCTCCTCCTCGGGATATTTTTCCCTCTGCAAATGTTCCCGGCAAAAATCGGCATGCGCGATTCCGCCCGCTATGAGAAGCGCCGCCGAAAGGATGATAAAACAAAAAAACGTCATCTTTCCCGCAAAATCGCCCGTGACCGCCGCAAACAGAAACAGCATGGCGGCAAGCCCGGCAAAAATCAGGCTAACCCCCGCCGTGATCTGCACGGCGAAAGCGTTCATGTGCCTGTCGTATGCCTTCAGATTTGCCGCTTGCTCGTCCGCGGTCCTGGCGGCGTCCCCGCGCACCAGGGTCTCCATGTCGCAGCCGAACAGCCCGCAGAGCGCAATCAGCTTTTCCATTTCGGGAAAAGCGGCGTCCGTCTCCCAACGGGATACCGTCTGTCTGGTCACCTCCAGCTTCTCCGCCAATCCCTCCTGGGTGATGCCGTATTTTTTGCGATAAAAAATGACGTTGCTTCCGAAACTCATCTTCTCCTCTCTCCTTGCCGCTTTTTATGCCTCCATTGTACCACGTACGGGACGCAATTTCAAGAACATTGCGGTTGCGTTTGACGATTCGGGCGCAACATTTGACGTTACGGAACGCAAATCGCGGCACTTTTTTCTCCGATTCCGCCCCCGCGGGGCGAAAAACGTCCGTCAGACCGCCGAGAGCAGGCGCAGCAGCCAATCGGGGACGGAGAACCTTTCCGCCGCGGCCGAAAGCAGAGCGGCAAAATCGGAAACGAGAATTTCCCAGCGCCCTCCCGGCGCCCCGTCCGAACAGAACACCACGGGCGCCCGGGCAAATCCCGAAGAAGTCGTCGAAGCGATGCGCGAGGCGACGGCGCACGCGCCCATCGAATACACCCCCACCGACAGGCTGCCGACCGCCAACACTCCGACGGCGATCGCCCCTACCGCCAACAACCCCACGGCCACCGCCCCCACCGAAACGAGCGCCAGCGAAAGGGCGGCAATCGCAAACAGGCCCGCGGACGCCGCGCCGACCGACAGGACGCCGACGGAAGCGATCCCCACCGCGACGATACCGACAGCCTCGTTGCCGACGGCGAAAATCCCCCGCGCGCGGCATCTGCCCGTTCCCACGCAAATGTGCACCAGCGGCAGCCCGAACAGCGTCCTCCGGCTTTTGTATTCGTAGCGAAAACGGGGAAAAACGACGGGGGCAGGGCTTTGATTATGTACGGTCTGCCCCTCCTCGGCTCCCTCTTTGCCTTCGGGGGCCTTTCCGCCCCCGTCCGGCGCGGATTCGTTTCCGATAAGTTCGTCCGCCGAGACGCCGAAGATGCGGCAGAGGGCGAGAATATTTTCCATGGACGGAGAGGTCAGCCCCGCCTCCCATTTGAATACCGTCTGGCGGGAGACGCCCGCCCGTTCGGCCAGTTCCTCCTGGGACATGCCCGCCTCCTTTCTCAGCTCGGTCACCTTCCGATAAAACTGCATATCTTCTTCCATTCTCCTTTCCGG
>CALWAU010000015.1 GCA_944375795.1 uncultured Clostridia bacterium
CCCGGGCTGCTGTTGCAGCGCATTACGACGCGCGAGCCGGACGACGGCATGATCGAATGCGCCATCGCCGCCTTTGAAAAGGTGTACGCGATGGACGCCGACCCGTCCGTACCCGAAACGGTGTTTGCCACCGCCTGCAAGATGACCGAACTGCTCGCGAACACCAAAAAGCGGTTCCGCGACAACGGCGTGGACGAGGAGGACGCGGAATGGATATTTTCCATTCTCCTCGGCATTCCCAAGAGCGCGGTAAATTCGGAGGAGCACATTCTCCGCGTCTCGCAGGTGAAGGAGATCCTGCGCGTCGCGGACGAGCGGCTGACGGGCAGACCGCTGTGGTATATCATCGGCGACGCCGATTTCTGCGGCTATAAGATCAAAGTGGACGAACGGGTGCTCATTCCCCGCCCGGAGACGGAGGAACTCGCCCAACAGGTCATCGCGGCCGCGGAGGAGGGGGACAGCATTCTCGATTTGTGCACGGGCAGCGGCGCCGTCGCGATCGCCGTGTACAAGGAGCTGGAAAAAAACAAGCGCAAAGTATCCGTCACGGCTTCGGACGTCAGCGAGGACGCGCTTGCGCTCGCGAAAGAGAACGCCGAGGAAAACGGCGCGGACATCGCGTTTGTACAATCCGATCTCTTTTCCCGCCTGCGCGGCAGGTATAACATCATCGTCAGCAATCCGCCCTATATCCCCACGGGGGACATCGAGGGGCTGCAGCGGGAAGTCCGGGATTTCGAGCCTCGCCTGGCGCTGGACGGCGGCGAGGACGGGCTGGATTTTTACCGCCGCATCGCCGCGGAAGCGAGTAAATATCTCGTCCGCGGCGGAATGCTCGTCATGGAGGTCGGCCTCGGGGAGGCGGAAAGCGTGGTGAAGCTGTTCAAGTACTGCGATTATTCGATGGTGGTGAAAGATCTTAACGGGATCGACCGTTTCGTCAAAATCGTGTTTTAAGCGTTATTCATCTTGCCATACTTTGTCACGCTGCGTTTTCTTCGGGTCGTGTACTTCTGTGTACACTCCCTTTCAGAAAGCCTCGCGTTCCGCGTCTGGCAAGCGACTGACGCTTAAAACTTCGCTATATCCGACTTGGCGCGGATATTTCTGCCATACTTTGTCACGCTGCGTTTTCTTCGGGTCGTGTACTTCTGTGTATACTCCCTTTCAGAAAGCCTCGCGTTCTGCGTCCGGCAAGCGACTGACGCTTAAAACTTCGCTCTATCCGGCTTGACGGAAACTCATGCAATATGTACGCTCCCGTCGTCGTTTGCGCAGGCTCCTTGTCTGACGGGCGCCCGTCGCCCAAAACGGTCTGTCCCTGCTTGAAGAAATTCAGGCAATTCTTTCTTGCCATTCGGAGGTATTATGTTCAAGAGGTTGGACGAAATTTTATCCCGGTACGATTCCCTGTCCGAAAAATTGTCCGATCCCGCCGTCGTCGCGGACACGGGTGCCTTCAAGGCCCTTTCCAAGGAACAGGCGGAACTCAGGGATACGGCAGAAAAATACCGCGAATATCTCCGATGCGAGAAGGAGATGAAGGACGCTTTCGCGCAGGCGGAGGCGGAGAGCGAGAAGGAGATGAAGGCGCTGTTTTCCGACGAGGGCCATGCCTGTCGGGAGAGGCTGGAAAAGCTGAAAGAGGAGCTGAAAATTCTGCTTCTGCCCAAGGACAAAAACGACGGGCGGAGCTGTTATTTGGAGATCCGCGCGGGCGCGGGCGGGGAGGAGGCGGCGCTGTTCGCCGCGGAGCTCTGCCGCATGTATAAAAATTACTGCGCGAACCACCGTCTGACGACGGAGCAGGAATCGCTGAGCGCCACCGAGCTGGGCGGCGTCAAAGAGGCGGTCTTTCACGTCGCGGGCAGGGACGCATACAGGCTGCTGAAATACGAAAGCGGCGTACATCGGGTGCAGCGGGTCCCGGAAACGGAGACGCAGGGGCGGATACACACCTCGACGGCGACGGTGGCGGTGCTGCCCGAGGCGGAGGACGTGGACGTGGAGATCAACGACAAGGATATCCGCATCGACATTTACCATTCGGGCGGGGCGGGGGGCCAAAACGTCAACAAAGTGGCCTCGGCGGTGCGCATCACCCATTTCCCGACGGGCATCGTCGTGACCTGCCAGGACGAGCGTTCGCAGCTGAAAAACAAGGAGCGGGCGTTTCGCGTGCTCCGTTCGCGGCTGTACGACTATTACAGCGGGCAGAGCGAGCGGGAGCGCACGGAAAACCGGCGTTCCCTCGTCGGGACGGGGGACAGGAGCGAGCGGATACGCACCTACAATTTCCCCCAGAACCGGGTGACCGACCACAGGATAGGGCTGAGCCTGTACAGCCTGGATTCCTTCATCATGGGGAACATCGAACCGGTCGTGGAGGCGCTGGCCCTGGCGGACAGGGAAGCACAGCTGGCGGGCGCGGACGCGGAGGAGTGATCCTCCGCTTTTTTTGCGGAAATTTTTTGCCGCGCAAGCGGTCAGACGGCGACAGCCGCAACCCTGCCCCGCGTTTTGGTGACAGACGGGCAAGACAATCCCTCAGTCTGCCTACGGCAGACAGCTCCCTTTGAACAAAGGAGCCTTGGGAAAAGCGGTGCTCCGTCCGATTTGCTCTTTACACAAAGGAGCTTCGAAAAAGGGTCAAGGGACGATGTCCCTTGCAGGTGCAGGGCGGAGCCCGCAAAAGCCCCCCCCCCGCAAAAACAAACCAACGGTTTGCGCCTCTACCGCTTTGCGGTCAATGCGGGCTTTTGCGCATATCACGGGGCGCGCCGTCGAAAAAAATCGGGGCGAACTTTGCGCGGGGGGCCTCGTGAGGTTGATTTTTTCGCGAAAAAAGTGTATAATGACAAGAAACCCGGATTTCGGGCGGCGCCGAAGGCGCGCGCCGCGCCCGGAACGGGGCTGCGATACGGAAAAACTTTTTTATTTACGGGAGACAGATATATGAACAGAAGAATCGCATCGAGGATGGCGGCTATTTCGCCCTCCCTGACGCTGGCCGTCACGGCCAAGGCGAAAGCGATGAAGGCGGCGGGCGAGCCCGTCATTTCCTTCGGGGCGGGGGAGCCCGATTTCAATACCCCCGCGAACATCATTGCGGCGGCAAAGGAGGCGCTGGACGCGGGGCAGACCAAATACACCCCGTCCTCGGGGCTGCTGCCCCTGCGCAAGGCGATTGCGGAGAAATTCAGAAGGGACAACGGGCTGGAATACGAGCCTTCGCAGATCATCGTATCCAACGGCGCGAAGCATTCCATTTTCAACGCCTGTTTCGCCCTGATAGAGCCGGGGGACGAGGTGATTATCCCCGCTCCCTATTGGCTGACCTATCCCGAGGTGGTCAAGGTGTGCGGCGGCGTGCCCGTCTACATAGAGGGGGCGAGGGAAAACAAGTTCAAGTTTACGCCCGCGCAGCTCGAAGCGGCGATCACGCCTAAGACGAAGATGCTCATCTTCAATTCCCCGTCCAACCCGACGGGGGCGGTGTATGCCGAGCCGGAGGTGCGCGCGATAGCGGCGGTTTGCGAAAAGCACGGGATTTTCGTGCTTTCGGACGAAATTTACGAAAAGCTCTGTTACGGCGGCGCCAAGCCATTTTCGATCGCGGCGTGCTCGGACAAAATGAAAGATCTGACGATCACCGTCAACGGTGTGTCCAAGACGTATGCGATGACGGGCTGGCGGGTGGGGTATCTGGCCGCGCCCGCGGACGTCGCGAAGGCGATAGACTCCTTCCAGAGCCACGCCACCTCCAACGCCTGTTCCGTTTCCCAATACGCGGCGATCGCCGCCCTCGCCTCCCCCGAGTCGCAGGTGCGGGAGATGGTGGACGTGTTTGCGCGGCGGCGGGAGAAAATGCTTTCGCTGATCGCGGGGATAGACGGGGTGTCTGCGGTGGAGCCGAACGGCGCGTTTTACGTGATGCTGGTCGTCGGCGGACTGTACGGAAAATCGTACGAAGGCAGGAAAATAGAGGGTTCCGTCGCCTTTTCGGACGCCCTTCTGGAATCGGAGAAGGTTTCGACGGTGCCCGGCGTCTCCTTCGGCGCGGACGACTGCCTGCGGCTGTCTTATTCGATGTCGGAAGCGGACATCGAAGAGGGGCTGGGGCGCATCGCGCGTTTCGTGGGAAAGCTCTCGTGACCGCCGTGCGGCGCAGGGCCGCCGCGGGTGAATAGAAAGGGCGGTTTGCGGCAATAATCGGAGGGGCAAAAGCGGCGCTTCGGGGACCCTTTTCCGCTCCGGAAAAAATTTTTTGTGAAAAAACGCAAAAATTTTCCCAAAAGGTCTTGAAATTAACTTCAAAACTTGGTAGAATATAATAAACCGAAAAACTTTTTTCGGCGGCGGAGAACTCCGAAAAATAAACCGGGAGGATTTATCCAATTATGATCAAAGTGATTTACGGCTCCAAAGGGACGGGAAAGACCAAGCAGATCATCGAAGCGGCAAACGCGGCGGTGGCGACGGCGAAGGGGCATCTCATCTTCATCACGGACAACAAGCGCTGCATGTACGATCTGGCGCGGGAAATCCGCTTCATCGACGTGAAGGATTTCGATATTGCGGGCGAGGCCGCGCTGTGCGGCTTCATCAAGGGCGTCATCGCGGGCAACCACGACAACGAATACGTGTACATCGACGGCGTGATGCGCATGGCGGGCAAGGGCGCAAACGAACTTGCAGGCTTTTTCTACATGCTGGATAAGGTGGCGGAGCAGAACGGCCTCACCGTCACGCTGACGGTATCGTCCGCACGGGAGGACCTTCCCGATTTTATCGCCAAATATCTCTGACGAGGTTCGCCCGCGCCCCGTAATGCCGCGGGCGTCGGAACAGACAGACGCCGGGCGGGCTTTGCCGTCCGGCTTTTCCTACTCGGCCGGGTAAAGTCCGTTTTTCCGGCTGCTTTCCTCTGTCCGGCGCTCTCTGCGCCGGGAGGGCGCATCGTCGGGCGGAGTTTTGAGAAAATTTACGAAGAGGTGATTTATGAATTTTATCAGCACGAGAGGGAAAGAGAGAGTGACGGGCGCGGAGGCGATCGTAAAGGGGCTCGCCTCGGACGGGGGACTGTTCGTCCCCGAGTTCTTCCCCGCCGTTTCCGCGGAGGAGCTGGCCTCCCTGACGGAGATGAATTATGCCGAGCGCGCCGCGTTCGTCATCGGAAAATATCTCGGCGAATTCGGGGCGGACTTTCTCGGGGAGGCGTGCGCGGCCGCTTACGCCTCGTTTGAGGGGAAGGACCCCGCGCCTCTGGTCCGCATCGGCGAGGGGCTGTACATTCTCGAGCTGTTCCACGGCCCCACCTGCGCGTTCAAGGACATGGCGCTCACCCTCCTCCCGAGGCTTCTGAAACGCGCGTGCGAGCTGACGGGGGACGGGGAGGAGATCCTCGTCCTGACGGCGACCAGCGGGGATACGGGCAAGGCGGCGCTCGAGGGATTCCGCGACGTGCCGGGGACGAAGGTGGCGGTGCTCTTTCCCGACGAAGGGGTTTCCAGAATGCAGCGGCTGCAAATGTGCACGCAGGACGGGAACAACGTATTCGTCGCGGCGGTGAAGGGCAATTTCGACGACTGTCAGCGCGCCGCGAAAAAAATGTTCGTATCCGCGCAGTTTTCCGGGGAGCTCGCCGCGCGCAAGATACGGCTGACCAGTGCCAATTCCATCAATTTCGGTCGGCTGGTGCCGCAGATCTCCTACTATTTTTCCGCGTATGCCGACCTCGTTTCCTCCGAGCAGATCCCGGCGGGCGAGCCCGTCGATTTCTCGGTGCCGACGGGCAATTTCGGAGATATCCTCGCGGGCTGGTACGCCAAAAAGATGGGGCTGCCCGTCCGTCGGCTGCTGTGCGCGTCCAACCGCAACCGCGTCCTGACGGAATTTTTCCGCACGGGCGTCTACGACGCCAACAGGCAGTTTTACCGCACCATGTCCCCGTCCATGGACATTCTCGTGTCCTCCAATCTCGAACGGCTGCTGTTCGAGGTGTGCGGGCGGGATACCGCCCTCACGGCGTCGCGCATGAAGTCGCTGGCCGAAACGGGGCGCTACGAGGTGACGGGGGCGGAGAAGGAGGCCCTGGCGGAGGATTTCTTCGCGGCCTGCGCCGGCGAGGACGAGACGGTGGAGGCGATGTACGAGGTATTCGAGGAATACGGCTATCCCATGGATACGCACACGGGGGTGGCCATGCATGCCGCCAACCTCTGGCGGGAGAAGCGGGACAAAAAGGACGCCACCCCCGTCGTGGTGCTCTCCACTGCCAATCCCTACAAATTTCCGCAGGACGTGCTGTATGCGCTGTCCGGCAACGACGTGAAGGACTGCTTCAAGGGCATCAAGCGGCTCAATCTTCTCACGGCGATGAAGCCGCCCAAGTGCCTGGTAGAGCTCCGTTATAAGCCCGTGCGGTTCAAGCAGGTTTTGCCCGCGGACGAAAAGAAGCTGACGGAGGAGCTGCTGCGGTTTGCGGACGGCGAAATCGTGCCCGTCCCCGCCGCCGGGAAATGAGCCCGGCAGTTTCCCGTGGAACGTTTTTCGCCGGAGAGGGCGCAGAAGGGAAGGGACGGCGGGCGCTTTTGTTCGTCGTGTGATAAATTCAGTCATTTATTGTGAAGCGCCTGTTTGCGCCGCCTTTTCGGATTGCTTTTTGCGCAAAGGCGTGTTATAATGATAAAAAGCCGCGTTCGGGCGGCGGAAGGCAGGGGTAATGTTCGGTTATATTCGCACGGATACGCCATATCTTTATATCAAGGACCAAACGCTGTACCGCGCGATGTACTGCGGCGTATGCAAGGGGATTTCCGCCGTCTGCGGGCAGGCCGCGCGGATGGGGCTCACTTACGACGTCACCTTTTTTTCGGTGCTTCTGCACAACATCGCGGGGATAGACGTGAAAATCGAAAAATCCCACTGCCTCACCCATTGGGCGCGCACCCGGCTGATGGCGGAACCGGACGAGCTGACCAGACGGCTCGGCGCCCTCAATACCGTCCTCGTGTATTACAAGTATACGGACGATATCCGGGACGGCGACCGCGGCAGGGGCAAGCGCCTCTGGTTTGTGCGGGGGCACGCCCGCGCGGCGAAGGCGTATCCCGAGATAGAGCGCATCGTGCGCGACAACTTCGCCGAACAGCAGCGGACGGAGAAATCGGGGACGGACAGTCCCGACAGGGCGGCGGACGCCACCGCGAACATGATGGCGGAGCTGTCCGATTATCTGCTGGGCGACAAGCGCACCCCGTATACCCGCAATCTCTTTTACGCGATAGGGAAATGGATCTACCTCATCGACGCGCTGGACGATTACGACAAGGATAAAAAGAAGGGGGCGTACAATCCCTTCGTGAAGGCGTATCCCGCGGAGAACAGGGAGGAGATGCTGAGAAAGCGGAGGGAGGAGGTGGAATATCTCTTTCACGCCCTGTTTTTCGATATCCGGGAAAATTTGTCAAAGACGGAATTTCATTTTAACCGCGATTTGTCGGATAATATATTATTGCGGGGGCTTCCCGCGGAGACGGAGCGGGTGATGCGCGGGAAAGCGTGCGCCTGCCGCCGCGATGCGGCGCCGGGGCCCGCGGCAGAATAAAACCCGAAATTCCCCCTCCTTTCCGGCGGGGAAAAAAGGAGAAATTTTTCAGCACATGAACAAGGAATTTTACGACCTTCTCGGACTGACGGAAGACGCGACGGACGAGGAAATCAAAGAGCGTTATACCGAGCTTAAAAAGAAATATAACGAGGACAGATGGCTGGACGGCGAAGCGGGCAACGAGGCGGCGAGGATGCTGGGCAAGCTGGACGCCGCCTATACGGAAATCATGGCGGAGCGCCGCGAAAAGTCCAAAACCACCGACGGGCCGGGCATCTATCAGGAGATCGCTTCCCTGCTCAAAGAGAACAATCTCGCCGAGGCGCAGGCAAAGCTGGACGCCTTCAACGAACGGGGGGCGGAATGGCACTATCTGCAGGCGGTGGTGTTCTACAAGAAAAATTGGTCGAACGAGAGCCGCAAGCAGCTGGAGATCGCCATGCAGATGGACCCCGATAACAACAAATACCGCGACGCTTACGGCAAACTCAACGCCAAAAACGATTACCAGAAGCAGTCCGCGCAGGCGCAGGACCCCTATGCTTCCGGGAACGGCGCCCCCGTGAACGACGGGGAACAGATGGGCGGCAACGCCTGCACCGAGTGCATTTCCTGTTGCTACACCTATCTGTGCGTCAACTGCCTGTTCAACCTCTGCTGCGGCTGCAGGTAAGGCGCGCCCTTTACCGATGAAAAAGATTTCCGCTTACGAGATCGCGCTGTCGGCGATCGCCTGCGCGCTGGCGACGATAGCACTCACGGTGGGGGCTTTGGTGCCCGGCTTGCTGTTTTCGGGATATCTTTTGGCTTCCTTTGCGCTCATGCTCCCGCTGGCGAAGCAGTGCTGGTGGGGGGAGATACTCGCCTATATCGGCGCCTGTATCCTCGGCCTGCTCTTTTCGGGCATTCAGATTTGGGACGTTCTGCCCTTCATCGTCTTTTTCGGCCTGCATCCGCTCGCCAACGCGCTGCAGCTGAAAACGAAAATCAACCGCTGGATCGCCGCGGCGATCAAGGCGCTGTGGTTCGACGGGGCGATGTACGTCGTGTGGCGGTTCGTCTTTGAAATGAGCACTTCGTTCGCGTTTGTGGACGAATACATTATTCCCGTCATTCTCGTGGGCGGGACGATATTCTTTTTCGCTTACGATTATCTGTTCTTTCGCTGCCAGGCGGCGGTCAACGCCCTGGTGAACAGATTTTTCGGCAAAAAATGACCCGGGCGGGGGGACCGGGAATTTCGGGAAAAGGAGGAAAACAAAGACCCCGCATGGTTGAAAAAAATCAGATCATCAGTGCCGTGACGGACGCGTTGAGCAGTAACGGCGAAGGAATTGTCAGGCACGAAGGAGTCACTTTTTTCGTGCCTTATTGCTTGCCCGGAGAAAAGGTCACTTTCCGCGTCCTGAAGGTGAAAAACGGGATCGGCTACGGCAGGGCGGAGGAGATCCTCACGCCCGCCGAGGAGCGCGTGCGTCCCAAATGCCCCGTCTTTACCCGCTGCGGCGGCTGTCAGCTTCAGCATCTCGACTATCGCTGTCAGCTCCGTTTCAAGGGCAACGTCGTCCGCGACGCCCTCCGCAAGATCGCGGGGCTGGACGTGTCCGTCCCCGCCGCCGTCAGGAGCGACCTTCCCTACGGCTACCGCAACAAGCTGCAGCTGCCCGTCGGCGTGGACAGGGTGGGGAACAACGTCGTCGGTTTTTACGCCGAGCGCAGCCATCGCATCGTGCCCGTTTCCGGCTGCCCCATTCATCCCGAATGGTCGAAGGGGCTGATTTCCGCTCTGCGGCGGTATATGTCGGAGTGCGCCGTAAAGGGCTACGACGAAGAGACGGGCTCGGGGACGCTCAGGCATATCGTCGTGCGGGAAATCGGCGGCCGGTTCATCGTCGTGCTCGTGTCCGCCTCGGAAAAACTGCCCAACCTTGCCCATTTCAAGGAGCTTCTGGCGGAGGTCTTTCCGACGTTTACGCTGTGGCTGAACATCAACGACAAAAATACCAACGTCATTTTCGGCAAAAAATTTCTTCTGCAATCGGGCCCCGGATACTTTGAGGGGGAGGAGGGCGGAATCCGTTACGAAGCGGGCCCCGCCACTTTCGTGCAGGTGAATGCGGGCGTGCGCGCCAAGCTGTACGCCGCCGTCGTCCGCGCTATCGTTTCGGACGGGAACGAGGTGATCGTCGACGCCTATTCGGGGGGCGGGCTCCTCACCGCGATGCTCGCGCGTTCGTGCAAGCGGGTTTACGGCATCGAGCTGGAAGAGGAGGCTGTCCGCTGCGCCGATTCCCTCAAAGAAAAGAACGGGCTTGCAAACATGACCAACCTCTGCGGCAGGGTGGAGGAACTGCTGCCCGGCGTTTTGGAGGCGGAGAAGGGAGAGAAGCTGCGGCTGGTGCTCGACCCGCCCCGCGCGGGTATCGCGAGGAGCGTGCTCAAAGCCATTCTGGCCTCGGGCATTCCCCGCATCGCCATCGTCAGCTGCAATCCCGCCACGCTCGCGCGGGATTTGGGAATACTCACGGGCAGCCTGACGGAGAGAGAGGGCGAGTTGGTGAAGAATCCCGATTACGCGGCGTTGAAGGCGTCTTTTTCCGCCGCGGACGGCGGGGCGGAGGAGGAATCCGGGGAGGGCGGAAAAACCCGCGAAAACGAAAATTTTGCGGCCCTGGAAGGTTTTTACGGGATAGAATCCGTCCAGCCCTTCGATATGTTTCCGCAGACAAAGCA
>CALWAU010000016.1 GCA_944375795.1 uncultured Clostridia bacterium
ACGGACTCGGGGATAACCTCTTCGATTACCTCTTTGATTTCCTCGACGACAGGCTCCGCCGATGCCGCCTTTCTGCGAGGACGGCCGCGGCGCTTCGCCGCCGGTTTTTCCGTTACGGGCTCGGGGATAACCTCTTCGATTACTTCTTTGATTTCCTCGACGACGGGCTCCGCCGATACCGCCTTTCTGGGAGGACGACCCCGACGCTTTGCCGCCGGTTTTTCCGCGACGGGTTCGGGGATAACTTCTTCGATTACCTCTTTGACTTCCTCGATGACGGGCTCCGCCGATACCGCCTTCCTGGGACGGCCGCGGCGCTTCGCCGCCGGTTTTTCCGTTACGGGCTCGGGGATAACCTCTTCGATAACCTCTTCGATTACTTCTTTGACTTCCTCAACGACAGGCTCCGCCGATGCCGCCTTTCTGGGACGGCCGCGACGCTTCGTTGCCGGCTTTTCCGTTACGGGTTCGGCCTCTTTTTTCGCCTTGCGCGAAGCGCGTTTCGCGGACGCCTTTTTTGCAACGGGCTCCTTTGCGGGCTCCTCGGAAACGTTCTTCCTGGGGCGGCCGCGGCGCTTTTTGACGGGCTCCGCCGCGGGTTCGGCAACGGGTTCCGCCGCCGCGGGCTCCTCGTTCAGATCTGTCTCCACGCCCTGCCATCTTCCGTCCGTGACCAGCGCGAGATAGCCCTCCTTGACGCCGAAATCGGAAACGACGATATTGGACACGCCGAAATATTTCAGCATCGCGCGGAGAACGACCGCCGCCGTCGTCAGCGTATAAATCTTCTCGGGCGCGTTTTTGAGCACGAGCATGCTGCGGTCGGAGGACTGCACGAGATGTTTGCACAGCTTTTTCAGGCGGCCGTATTCAATCCGCTTTTCGCCCTCTTTCCCCTCATCGTAATAATCACAATACACGTCGTAAATCGCCTGATTGGTGGCGCCGACGAGCACCGCGGTAGAAAAGGCGCTGTCGCCCGGGAGACCGGATTTTTCCAGCTTCTTTCTGACGAATTTTTTAATGTCCTTGGCCTCTCCCTCGGTGGGATGAATGTTGCTGACAAACCGATGGTTGATCTGAATGGGCCCGAAATCGAGATAGACGAGCGCATCGGGATTGTTTTTGGAAAGGTCGCACAGCTCGATGCTGCCGCCGCCGATATCCGCGAGCACCGCCCTGTCGAGCGCGCGGTAGCGCTCGTTGGAAACGAGGTCGCAATACGCCTCCTCCTGCCCGTCGAGAAGATTGACTTTGACGGCGACGCGGCGTTTCAGCTCCTCCGCCACCCACTCGAAATTCTCGAAATTGCGCATGGACGCCGTGGAGATGACGTAGCATTTGTCGATGCCCGCCTTTTTGCAGATCTCCTTCATCTTGCCGAGATTCTCCACGAGCTTTTCCACCCCGCGCTCGGAAAGGTTTTTCCCTTCCATGTAATGGAGAATGGACACGTTTTCCCGCTCGCGGAACAAGATATCGAACCTCTTTTCCCCTTCCGCCGCCAAAAGCGAGATGCTGCTGGAACTGATGTCAATAATCGCGTACTTCATAAATCCGATCTCTCCTTGTATACCATAATTTTTTATGGTTTATTTTTATTTTCCTGACAAAACCCTTTTCAATTTTTCTGTTCCGGCTCCCCGAAGCTGACGCCGATAGACTTCGCGGCCCGCACCATCTGGTGAGAAGACGGTACGCTCTTCGTCTTTCCCGCGATGTCGGAGAGGGAATTGTACGTCACTCTGCCCCCTGTATACGCCACCGTCACGCCGAATTTTCCCCTTTCCGCCAATTCCCCCGCATAGCTGCCCATGAGGGTGCACAGAACGCGGTCGTGCGGGTTGGGGGAGCCGCCCCTCTGCAGATAGCCGATCACCTGCGTCCGCGTCTCCACGCCCGTCCGCGCCTCGATGTTGCGCGCAAGCCTTTGGGTGACGGTGGTCTCTCCCCGCGCGGCGCGCAGCGCCAGCCTTTCCTTTTTGCGCAGCGACGCTTCCTCGCGGCTGAGCGCGCCCTCCGCGATCGCCACGATGCTGTACTTCGCACCCGCCTTCCGGCGCCCTTCGAGAAACTCCACCACCGCGTCCTCGTCGTAAGGGATCTCGGGGATGAGAATCATATCCGCGCCCCCCGCCAGCCCCGCATACAGGGTAAGCCAGCCCACTTTGTTGCCCATTACCTCCACGAGCATGATGCGCCCGTGGCTGGCCGCCGTGCTGTGCATTCTGTCGATGCACTCGGCGGCGACCTCCGCCGCCGTATCGAAACCGAAGGTCACGTCCGTCCCCCATATATCGTTGTCGATGGTCTTGGGCAACCCTATGACGTTACAGCCCTCGGAGGACAGGAGCGCCGCGGTCTTGTGCGTGCCCGCGCCGCCCAGCGTCACCAGACAGTCGAGCTCCAGCTTCTTATACGTCTCCTTCATTTTATCGAGTTTGGAGCGGTTGTTTCCGTCCGTCTCGGTCATCTGTTTGAAGGGCTGGCGCTTGCTGCCGAGCATCGTCCCCCCCGCGAGCAGAAGATTTTCAAAATCCTTTTCTTCCAGAATTTCGTAATCGTTTTCGATGAGCCCCGTATAGCCGTCGAGGAAACCGTAAATTTTTACGTTTCCGATATGGGAATAAGCATATTTTGCAAAAGCGCGCATCACCGCGTTGAGGCCGGGGCAATCCCCGCCGCTGGTCAACATTCCGATTTTCATAAGCCTTCTCCAGAATATGAGTATGCCCATCCCCGCCTGTATTTATAGCCCCCCGAGGCGGAATACGGGATTCTTTTCTCATATTTTACCATATTTTTTTCGATATGTCTACCGATGTGCACGGCTTTACGAAAAAAAATTAAAAAAATATTTTTCCCGCATCCGTGCGGCCGAAAATATCGGTTCCGGATTTATGCGCCCGCGCGATTTTTTCCGTTGCGGAAAAATAAAAAAATCCGCAAAAAATTTTTTCCGCTGCTCCAAAGCCGCCGCCGAAAATAAAAACTCGTATTTTCCTTTTTTCTTCCGGACAATTTTTTCGTGAAAAAAATTTTGTCCCGCCGCAGCGGGACATTTTTTTGCAGATTCCGATTTTCAGAATATTGAGAAGATCGACGCCTCGGAAAGGGAGAGAAAAAGAAAATAAATTCCCCATAAAAACAGCAGATGGGCGGGATAAAAAATATAAAAGAGATATTTTATGTTCCGTTTTCCACGCTCTCCTCTGTATAAAACGATGAGCAGCATGGAAAACACCGAAAATATCTGTATGCCGCCGAGCGCGACGGCAAGCACGATCTGGCCGAGAAAAAACAGCGCAAAGACCGTGACGGGAGAATACAGCGAAGAAAGAAAACCGCGCGCGCCGAAAGGGCGGAAATCGAAAAGGTGCACGGTGAGAGGCAGAAGTACCCCGCCGATGCCGTAATCGACGGAAATCCCCGAAAAACAGCACAGGAAAACGGCGGCCGCGAGCGAGGCAACAAGCGCCAGCCCGCCCGCCGACGCCCCGAAAACCCTCCTTGCAAATATGCCGCGCTTGAAGGCGTCCAGAGAATAAATCAGGAGGCAGGACAGCGAAAAGGTGATCAGAATATTCCCCTGCACTTCCCGATAAAGAAAGGACTGGGCGGCGCTGGTCAGAATTCCCAGCCCGAAAATCAGGAAAAAATGCCGCCATTTCCGCCGGGTATAAAAACAGCCCTCGGCAAACGTAAACGCAAACAGCGGCATCGCGATGCGCCCGACGATGCGCAAAAAAGTGACCCCCGGAAACAAAATCATCCCGAGATGGTCGATAAACATCGAAACGCACGCCGCAATTTTGAGAACGTTTCCGCTGAGAACGCCAGCATAAATATTTCGTCTTTCGTCCATAAGCCGTCTTTTTCGGGAAACGGACCGACAAAAACCGCCGCTCCCCGCCGAAAAAAAATTTTTCTCCCTTTATTCTTTGTTTGTCCCGAAACGCGGGCCTCCGCTTTCCGCGCGAAACGGAGATGCGCCGGGCCCCTTCGGGCCCCGCGCATTTGCCGTATTATCTATCAACGTCCTTTATCGATGTCTGTACCCGCCGTCCCCGTTCCCGTCGGAACGCGGGGCGACGCCCTCAAAGCGCGCCGACGATTTTGTGGGGAATATACGGCTCGTCGATGAACGCAACGTCCTCCGCCGTCAGACGGATATCGAGCGCCCCGACCGCGTCGTCGAGATATTCTGCCTTCGTGGCGCCGATAACGGGCGAAGAAATTCCCTTCGCAAAATGCCAGGCAAAGCTGATTTGCGTCATCGTGGCTCCGTATTTTTCCGCCAGCCGTTTTATGCGTTCCGCAATCGTCCTGTCCGCCTCTTCGGTGGAATCGTATTTGGACTGCGCCACTTTGTCCGTCCGGCTGCGCAGCGTATCCGCCGCCCACGTCGCCCGCGCGACTCTGCCCGCCGCCAAGGGACTGTACGGCGTCAGGGCCACGTTCATCTGCCTGCAGACGGGGATCAGTTCCCGTTCGTCCTCCCGATACAGGGGATTGTAATGGTTCTGCATGGAAACGAAGGGGGTCCAGCCGTTGTCCCGCGCCGCAAGCTGCATATTGTAAAATTGGTAGCCGTACATCGCCGAAGCTCCCAGCGCGCGCACTTTTCCCGCCTTCACCAGCCCGTTCAGCGCCTCCATCGTCTCCTCGATGGGCGTATCGTAATCGAAACGATGGATGATGTAAAGATCGAGGTAATCCGTCCCGAGGCGTTTCAACGTCCCGTCGATTTCCCTCTGTATGGCGCTTTTGGAAAGCTTTCCCTCGTTAAAATACACCTTGGAGGCGAGAACGACGTCCTTCCTGGCAGCATTGTTTTTAATCGCCCGGCCGAGATATTCCTCGCTGGTGCCTGCCGAATAGCAGTTTGCCGTATCGAAAAAATTGATTCCCAGCTCCAGCGCGCGCCGGACGATCGCCTCGCTTTCGTCGGGAGACAGCGTCCAGGCGTGCATACGGCTGGCCGGATCGCCGAAACTCATACATCCCAGACAGAAACGGGAAACCCTGATCCCGCTGTCGCCGAGTTGCGTATATTGCATTAGTGTTTACCTCCCCGTCTTATAATTTTCCGGATTCTCCCGCACCCCGCGCGGACGGGAAAGGGAATTTTCCTTTCCGCGTCCCCGTAAAGGATCACAGTTTCCCGTATTCCTCGTCCGAAACGGCCTCCAGCCATTCGTTGCGGGTCTCCTCGCCGGGCACCTCCACGGCGATGTGGGAAAACCAGCAATCCTTCTTCGCGCCGTGCCAGTGTTTGACGCCCGCCGGAATGACGACCACGTCGCCGGGATTCAGGCTCCGCGCCGGCTTGCCCGCCTCCTGATACCAGCCGCTGCCGGCCACGCACAGAAGGATCTGCCCGCCGCCGCTCTTCGCGTGATGAATGTGCCAATTGTTGCGGCAGCCCGGCTCGAAAGTCACGTTCGCAAAAAAGGGCGAAACGCCCGCGGGCGTCAGCGGATTGAGATAGGACTTCCCGATGAAAAACTGCGCAAACGCCGTATTTTCATTGCCGAGTCCGAAAACATTTTCCTTTTCAAATTGCTTTTCCGTCATTGTCGTTTACCTCCCGTTACAATTTTATTCTTTATTCGGACAAAACTTCTTTCGCGCAATTGAGCGCGTTGAAAAACCTGGGTATCCCCATATAGGGCATGGCATGGGCGAGCGCACACACGATTTCCTCTCCGGTATTGCCCGCTTTCAGCGCGCCCGCCGCATGCGAGCGCACCTGCACTTCCGCCCCGCCGAGCGCCGCCGGCACCACGACGGAAAGCAGCTCCCTGTCCTTGCCGCTCATACCCCTGCGGGTGCCGAAATCGCCGAAGCCGAGCTCCGTGAGCCAGCGCGGAACGGCCTCCGCAAAATCGCCGGGAAGCCATGTATAACGCTCCTTTATCTCCGTTCCGTACAGGGGCTTTTGGAGCGCCTCCCCCGCTTCGAGGCGATTTTCCTCCGAGACGGTTTCCCCGTTTTCCAGCGGCAGGGAAATTCCGTTCTCCGCAAAGACCTCGTCCATCGCCGCGATTGCGTTCAGCGTCTTGGGAAAGCCGATATAGGGGGCGCAGGCGTAAATGGTTTCGCGGATTTCCGCCGGCGCGATTTTCAGGTGCAGACAGGCGCCGATATGCGATTTCAGCTGGGGCATGGTCTGATTGACCGCCAGAACGGAAATCGTGATAAGCTCCCGCATGCGGTTGCCGAGCGACCCGGTATAGCACACCTCGCCGAAGATAAACCGCTGTAAAATGCGCATAAATTCGGGATCGTTCCCCTCGTTTTCGACGGGTTTGCCGCCGAACAGTTCTGCAAATTTTTCCTTGCAGCGTTCCACTCTGTCCATTCCGATACCTCCTCAAAGCCCGAGGGAATCCGCCCATTCCCGCAACGCGGAAACACTCTCTCCGCCCGAAAAACGGCGGCTCTGTCTCCACGCCGCCGCGGGACAGCTTTCCCGCAGCACCTCGTCCGTCCTCCCCGCGCCGCTCCCGCCCGAGGTGAAGAAGGGCACGATCGTCTTTCCCGAAAAATCGTAGCTTTCCAAAAAGGTCTGCACGATTCTCGGCGCGACGTACCACCAGATGGGGAAGCCGACAAATACCGTGCCATATTCCTCCATATTCTCAACCCTGCCTGCCACCTCGGGGCGGGACGCGGGGTCGTTCATCTCCACGGTGCTGCGGCTGTGTTTGTCCGTCCAGTCCAAATCCGCCGCGGTATAGGCGCGCGCGGGCGCAATCTCGAACAAGTCGGCGCCGACGGCCTCCGCCAGCCTCTTTGCGGCGCGGGCAGTCGTTCCGCTGCACGAAAAATAAGCGACGAGTTTTTTTGTTTTCTGCATGATCCGTAACCTCCGTCCGGAAAATCGCCCGGGAATTGTCTCCCGGTGCCTTTTCTATTATAGCATTGCCTCTTTTCCGATGTCAAATACTTATTTTTTATCGTCGGCAATGCGTCCGAGGCATGGAAACGGAAAACGACGGGGCGCTTCCCCGAAAAGGGAAGCGCCCCGAAATCATCGGTTTGCGCGATGCCGCGCTACTTATTCCGCCGTCTTGCGGGGGCGGAAATTCTCGAAAATAACGTTATCCACCCAGGGGCGGAGCCGTTCCGCCTGCGCCTCGCTCTGAATGGTCCAGGTGAGCACGGCGCGGTTTTCCTTTTTCCTGGCGCGGTGATAGGGCAGATTGTAGCAGCAATAGCTGACGAAATCGGGCTTGGTGATGAAATTCATGATCATCGTCTTTACCGCCCAGGCGTCGAACTTCCAATGCTTATGTGTCTCCTTGAAGCCCGATTGCTCCGCCGCCATCGCCACCGCCTCCTTGACCTGGCGGCGGGTAAGGCCGCCCTCGCAGGAAAAGATCTCGGGCGAAATGTCGAAGCCCTCCAACGTATCCCGACAGGAAATGAGCACGTCGGGAGAAAAAATCCCCACCGCCAGCTGTCCGCGGAGCACGTCGGGCGCCAGCTGCTTGAAGCGGTGCACGTAAAAGGGATTGAAGGATTGCAGCGCATACTCCCCTTTATACTGCCGCATGACGTTTACCACCTCGCGCGGGAACCCGACCACCGTATACAGGTCCTTGACTTCGAGCAGAAGGGGGGCCCTGCCGTCGATATATTCGAGGCATTCCTCGAGGGTCATGATTTTTTCGTCCGTGTTTTCCAGCCGCAGAGCGGAAAGCTCGCGCCAGGTGGAGCGGCTGACCTTGCCCTCCAGCCCGGTGAGGCGCTTGAGATTGTCGTCGTGCACGACCACCAGCGTACCGTCCTTGGTGCGCCGCACGTCCGTCTCTATCGCGTAACCCTCCTCTATTGCCTTCGCAAACGCCGCGCGGGAGTTTTCGGGAACCCCTTCATGCAAGCCGCGGTGCGCGATGGGAATCCTGCACAAAAAGCTTTCTCTTACCGTCATCTTGATTCTTCTCCTGTCCTGCCCCTGTTCTTTCGCCGCGGAAGCCCTCTCCCGCCGGCATGCGATGTATTGCTCCTCCGAAAGGCCGAAACCCTCCGTATATCATTGTATCAGAAAAAGAAAATAATGTCAAACAAAATCGCTTTTTTCCGTCCTTTCATCGTTCCTCACACGATTTTGTCCGATTTTTTCATGTCCCGGAAGGAAATCGGGCGCGGAATGCTCCGCGCCCGAAAAATTTTGCATTCGCCGTCCGTCACTCGGTGCGGAGCGCGATGACGGGATCTTTCTTCGCCGCCGCCTGCGCGGGCACGAGTCCGCTGATGAGGGTGAGCGCGATGCTCACGCACATCATGACCAGCCCCTGCCACACGGGCAGCGCCGCCAGCGTGGATATCCCCGTCAGATGCCCCAGCAGCAAGTTGATGGGCACCGACAGCAGGTAGGTGCCGCCCACGCCGATGGCCCCGGCAAACAGCCCGATAAGGAAGGTCTCCGCGTTGAACAGCGTGCGGATATCCCGCTTGCGCGCGCCGAGCGAACGCAGGACGCCGATCTCCTTGGTCCGCTCCACCACCGAGACATAGGTGATGATGCCGATCATGACCGAGGATACGACGAGGGAGATGGCCGTAAAGGCGACCAGCACGTACGTCACCGCGTTCAGCATGGTCTGCACCAGGCTCATCATCGTCCCCACGGTATCCGTGTAGACGACCTGTTCATTCTCCTCGTGGGACTCGTTCCAGGCATCCAGGTATGCAAGTATCTGCTCTTTGGTCTCGAAATCGGTGGGATAGATGGAAATGGAATTTGGCATATTGTCCCCGCCGACGGCGCGAACGGCGCGGGATTGATCGGTGGTGAGATATCCCCCCAATCCGGTCGCCTCATCCTGATAATGATAATAGTAATCGTTCAGATACTCCGCGGGGGAGCGGTAAATGACCATGTCCCCGTAGGAAATGGCGTTCTGCGGATCGGTCATCCACTGTACGATTTTCGACTGCATATTGCCCGCAATGTAGCTTTCCACCGTCTTTTCGGTGAGGTTGAGGCCGTTGGAAAGACAGCCGTAAGAAAGCCCGTCTTTCAGGCGCAGAATGCCGCTCACGGTGATTTCTATCCCGTCGCCGCCGGCGGAAAGGGAGGTCTTTTCCCCGTTGTATGTAAAGGGATACAGCCCCGAATCGTTCTCGGAGTATACGCTGTCGTTGAAAAACAGGGTGTACTGCTTGCCGACGATGTCGTCGAAATCGATGGTCATGTACTCGTCCGAATCGTTCTCCCCCTGCTCGAACAGGGACAAAAACTTATATTCTTCCAGAAGTCCGAGCTGCGCGAGAAGCAGATCTGTCGCGTCGTTGCCGCCTCCGATGACCAGCACGGCCTCGTTCTCTCCGTCGGGAAACTCTCCCGCGATCACGTCGTATTGGGAGGAGATGTATTCCGCATAACGCTCGTCCGAAAAATCCGCCGTGCCGGGCATCTTGTTGACCACGGCGCCGAGATAATCGACGAGATAAGCGAGTTCCGCATACTCCGAAGCGTACGTATTCAGCTCCTGAATGTAAAACTCCTTCAGCGTGTTCAAAGACATGTATCGGGTGACGGAATTTTCCGCCTCGGTGCCCGTCACCACGCCCGTAAAGAGATTGTCCGAAAGGGTTTCACCGTAGTCGTACTGAATGGCATACCACAGGCTTTCGTCCATGCTCTCGATGTAGTCGAGGTACGCCTGCGAGATGTCGTTGGTCACCGTCATGCCCTTCGCGATGCGGGTCAGGAAGGAATTGACATACACCTTATTGTCCAGCTCGGACAAATCCGGCCGCTCGCCCGAGGAGGCCATCCCCGACATCACCGAGGTGAGGTCGAGCGAGGTCTCCGTCACCTGCAGGGGATAGTAGGAGAGCATATCCTCTTCCGTCTTGCGGATATAACTCTGAAACCCATTGGAAAGAGCAAGCACCAGACAGACGCTGATGATGCCGATGCTGCCCGCGACGGAGGTGATCACGGTGCGCCCCTTTTTGGCGCGCAGGTTTCTGGCGCTGAGGCCCAGGGAAGTGCCGACGGACATCGCCGCCTTTTCCGCCTCCCTGCCGTTCTCCTCCTTTTTCTTCTTCCAGGCGCGCACCTGCGCCGGCGTGATGCCCTTTTCTTTCAGCTTCTTTTCCAGCTCCTTCCGCTCCGCCGTGCTGTCGTAGGGATTGGAATCGGAGACCACCAGCCCGTCCTGCAAGCGCACGATGCGGGTGGAATATTTCTCCGCGAGCTCGGGATTGTGCGTGACCATGATGACCAGCCTCTCCCCCGCGATTTCCCGGATGAGATCCATAATCTGGACGCTGGTCGTCGAATCGAGCGCGCCCGTCGGCTCGTCCGCGAGCAAAATTTCGGGGTTGTTGACGAGGGCGCGGGCGATCGCCACGCGCTGCATCTGCCCGCCCGAAAGCTGATTGGGCAGCTTGTTCATCTGCTCGCCCAGCCCCACGCGTTTGAGCGCCTCCTCCGCCCGTTTCCTGCGCTCCGCCTTGGAGCAGCCGGAAATGGTCAGCGCCAGCTCGACGTTGCCGAGCACCGTCTGGTGCGGAATGAGATTGTAGGACTGAAATACGAAGCCGATGCGGTGATTGCGGTACACGTCCCAATCCCGGTCGGTGTAATGCTTGGTGGAAACGCCGCGGATGACCAGATCGCCCGAGGTGTAATGATCGAGGCCACCGATGATGTTGAGCAGAGTGGTTTTGCCGCAGCCGGAAGCGCCGAGCACGCTGACAAATTCGTTTCTCCTGAATTCGAGAGAGACGCCCTTGAGCGCGTGCACGACGGTTCCCGCGGTCTTATAATCCTTTTTGATGTCTTTGAGCTGTAACATTGAGTTCTCCCCACGCCCCGCAAAGGGCAGCCGCAATTTTCAAAGCGCGTCCGCACGGACGGGCAAAACGACCGAAGCCGGGGCGGGCCGAGCCCCCGGCCTCCGATAAAGGGCGGAAGCCGAACCGCCTCCGCCCCGCCGATGAGCTTACTTCCTGAGCTCGCCGACCGTATCGATAAACAATTCGCTCAGCTCCATGAACTGGTCGATTTTATCCTTGCCCATCCGGTCGATGATTTCGCCCACGAAATCGCAGCAGATATTTTTTTCCTCGTTATAATAGGTGAGGGCGGTATCGGAAAGCTCGATATAAGCTATTTTCCTGTCCACGTCGTCGGCGACGCGCTTGACGATGCCGCGGGCCTCCAGCTTGTTGACCATCTGGGAGACTGCGGAACGGGTCACGCCCAGGCGGGAAGCGAGCTGGGTGGAAATAATCCTCTTGCCCTTATAGCCGGCGAGGATGACCTCGCCCAAAAGCCGCATTTCCGAGTTGTTGAAATAAGATCTCGCTTTCGTCAGGACCACTCCTTCCATCTTTTTCAGCATCGTAAAAATTTTGCCGAGATACTCCTCGTTCCTCGCCTTGTTGTCCGGTACGACTTCCTCGACAGCCTTTTCCTTTTTTGCTCTTGCCATAGTCTGCATCTCCTTTTTGAATTTTTCCGAAATTGTATTTCAAGCGTTCCGGAAGGGGCCCTCGGGCTTGTCGCCCCTCCCTTCGCCACATTTCCATTATACAACGCTTTTTCCTTTTGTCAAGCATTTGCATGCATTGTTTAATACTTTTCACCGCATTTTCATCTGCCTTTCGCCCGTGCGCAGAGAGGACGAAATAGTCAAATGCTTTCCTTTGGGATAGTGTACTACTTTTTTGTGAAAGAAAAACACAAATTTGGTGAAAAGACGGGTAAATATTTTTCGCAAAGAGTTGTCAAGTCCCCCGCCGATGTGGTACAATAGAGCGTGTACGGAAACGGGCGCAAAAAAAACGCCCTTTTCCGCAAAAAATACGAAAGCGGGGTTTTTGCCATGACAGACAGACTCATCGAATTTCTCAACGCCTCCTACACCGCCTATCACGCGGTGGAAAACGCCTCCGACCTCCTTCTGAAAAACGGCTTCGTCCCCCTCTCCGAAACGGAGGACTGGACGCTGGCCGAAGGCGGAAAATATTTCGTCGTGCGGGGCGGCAGCGCGCTTATCGCTTTCACGGTGGGCGACCTCGGCCGCTTCGCCTTCAAGATCATCGCCTCGCACACCGATTCCCCGGCGCTCAAGCTGAAAGAAAACGCGGTTTCCGCAAGCGGCCCCTATACCCGGCTCAACGTCGAAAAATACGGCGGCGGCATCTGGTACAGCTTTTTCGACCGCCCCTTGAAAATCGCGGGAAGGCTGGCGGTGCGGGAGGATGGCGCCATACGCGGCGAAACGGCGGAGAGCGGCTTTTTCGTCACCATTCCCTCCCTCGCCGTGCACATGAACCGCGGGGTAAACGACGGCTTTGCCGTCAACGCGCAGACCGATTTGCAGCCCGTACTCTCCCTCGCTTCCGAAGAACTGCCCGATATCCCCGCGCTGCTCACGGACAAGGAGGTCCTCGCCTACGACCTCTATCTCGTCAACGCGGAGCCCGCCTATTCCTTCGGCGCAAACGGCGAATTTCTCGCCTCGCCGCGCATCGACAATCTCACCGGCGTCCTCTCCTCCCTCGAGGCCCTTCTTTCGCACGGCGAAAGCGAGGGCGTGTGCGTGGCTGCGTGCCTCGACAACGAGGAAGTGGGCAGCCGCACCCTGCAGGGCGCGGGCGGGGATTTCCTCGAAAACGTCCTCCGCCGCATCGCCTATGCGTTGAAATTTGACGACAACGAATATTATAAGGCGCTGGCGTCCTCCTTCCTCATCTCGCTGGACAACGCCCACGCCGTGCATCCCAATCACCCCGAGAAATGCGACCCCACCAACCGGACGGCCCCGGGCGGCGGCGTGGTCATCAAGGCGCACGCCGACAAGGCGTACACGACGGACGGGCTGTCCTCCGCCGTCGTCAAGGAGATTTTCTCCCGCGCGGGCGTGAAATATCAGACCTTTTTCAACCGCTCGGACATGGCGAGCGGCGGTACGCTCGGCGCGATTTCCCTGGGCCACGTCGGCGTGCTCAGCGCGGACCTGGGCCTCGCGCAGCTGGCGATGCACTCGGCCTCGGAATGCTTTGCCAAATCCGATTACGACGAACTTATCTCCGGGCTTACCGCCTATTATTCCTCGGACATTCTCTTCACGGAAGAGGGCATCGCGCTGCGGTAAGGACGCCTGCGGCGCAGAACGCGGACGGATACGACAAAGACCTCCCCGCCAAAGAAGGTGCGGAGAGGTCTTTTTTTGCTTTTTTGCTTTTTTCAAAGCTGTTTTCGGAAAAAGAGTTCCGTCGGCTGCGCGCGGAAGAATGCGTCGAAAAGCAGTCCACCGCAATCCCCGTATCCCGCTTTGCGAAAAAAATGCTGAGCGCTTTCGTCTGCTCGGGAGGAGGTGAGGAGCATATCGTATCCGCGCGCCCGCATGTCCTCTTCCCAGCGCCCGAGAAGGGCTTTGCCGTACCCCCTGCCGCGGCATTCTTCCCGGACGAAAAGTAAGGAACAGAAGGGAATTTCGTCCCAAAAGAGATGATAGCGCAATATCCCTCCCAAAACGCCGTCCGCGCAGAGCACGTACGCCGTCCGGGTGCGCACCTTTTCCGCGAATCCGCCCTCTGGCAGAAAGCGGTCCAGCTTCCGCCACAGAGCTTCGTCCTCCCTTTCCGCATACCGGATCTCCGTCATCCGAGTCCCCTCCTCGATTTTTCAACCTTTGCAAACGAACGGGACGAAAGCATCTCCGTCCCGTTTCCGTTCTGCCAATATACCCGACTGTACAGCCGTTCGTCTCTGCCCTGCCCCTCCCGTTCAGCGGATAAAGGCGCGGACGGCCAGATACAGCTCGTAGAGGTCGGCCTTGGAAATGATTTCGTAAGGGGAATGCATGGAGATGACGGGCACGCCGATATCCACCGTGTCGATGTTCATCTTGGCGATGAATTTCGCCACCGTGCCGCCGCCCCCGACGTCCACTTTTCCCAGCTCGCCCGTCTGCCAGATAA
>CALWAU010000017.1 GCA_944375795.1 uncultured Clostridia bacterium
GCGAAGCCGTCGGGGCGCTCGGTTCTCTGCTCGCCGAGGAGGCAGAGGGCGAAAACGCGGCCGCGGCGGCGCTCTACCGCAAAAAGACGGTGGCGGCCGTGAATACCGTCGAGGCGCTCTATCGCGAGCTTTACGCCAATTGACTTCCGAAAAAAGTACCCGCGGGATACGCGGCCTTTTTTCGGAACGTAAGTTCGCAAATGCGAACACGAGCGCAGGAAGCGCACATTTTTTATCGATGTGGGTTCGCAAGTGCGAACACAGGGAGGTAGGTATGAGCAGAGCGGAATATACGCTGGGAAAGCAATGCGGGGTGACCTTTGCGGGGATCAAGCCCGCCAGCTTGTTCGGGATGAAGCGGAGCGAGGCGGGGAAGCTGAAAGGGCTGGAGCGTCGGTTTCGGAAGAGAGGGTTTTCCTTCGAGCGGATGAAGCGCAACGGGGAGCGGGTTTCCCTGTACATATATCACGCCGAACGGCTGAAAGGGGTGCTTTTCGACTCGGAAAACAAAAATTTTCTGGAAGGGCTCGGCTATCGGTACGGGACGGTTTCCGAGGCGGTGGGGCAGTTGAAAAAGCGCATGCGGGGAGAAGATTTCCCGCACGAGGTAGGCATATTTCTCGGCTATCCGCTGGAGGACGTGCGCGGTTTTATCGCGGATCCCTGCGGCGGGACCATGCTGGGGTGTTGGAAAGTATATCGGAACGCGGAAGAAAAGGCAAAGACGTTTGCGCGGTTCAGGCAATGTACGGAGTGTATCTGCCGCAAGCTGGAAAGCGGGCAGACGCTGGCGCAGATCTTTCGCGTCGTCCGATAAAAATTTTGAAAAACGGAGGATTTGTTTTTATGAAAGTGACAATCGTGTACTGGTCGGGAACGGGCAACACCGAGCGCATGGCGGAGGCGATCGCCGAGGGCGCGCGCGCCGCCGGTGCCGAAACCGAGCTTTTGCCCGTGTCCGGGGCGGATGCGAGCGTGACGGAGAGCGACGTGCTCCTTTTCGGCTGTCCCGCGATGGGCTGCGAAACGCTCGAGGAAGGGGAATTTGAGCCCTTCTTTTCGGCAATAGAGGGGGCGCTCGCGGGGAAAAAGGTGGGGCTTTTCGGTTCTTATGATTGGGGAGACGGGGAATGGATGCGTACCTGGTATGCCCGTACACAGGCCGACGGAGCGGAAATGCTCGCCGAAGGTCTGATCGTCAACAATGCGCCCGGCGGAGAGGATCTGGAAAAGTGCAGGGCTTTGGGCGCGCTTGCCGCAAAGGCGGGCGCCTGACGGCATACGGCGGCGGGAAGTTTTTGTCCGGCCCGGCGGGATACGGCGGGGATAAAATGCCGTCTTTCGGGAAACAATAGAACCGGAGGGGATTATGAAAGAGAAAACTTTGGTGCTTCTGCGCCACGGCGAAAGCGTCTGGAACCGGGAAAACCTGTTTACGGGCTGGACGGACGTAGCGCTGTCCGACAGGGGCAGGGGAGAGGCGAGAGAGGCCGGCCGCCTGCTTCGGGAGGAGGCGTTCGACATTTGTTTTACTTCCCGTCTTAAGCGGGCGATCCATACGCTGGATATCGCGCTGGACGCGATGGACGGCGTGTGGCTGCCCGTCGTCAAGGATTGGCGGCTGAACGAACGGCATTACGGCGCTCTGCAGGGGCTGAACAAGGCGGAGACCGCGGAAAAATACGGCGAAGCGCAGGTGAAGGTGTGGCGCCGTTCCTTCGACGTCCGCCCGCCCGCACTCCCCGAGGGAGACGAGCGCGGCCCCGATCTGCAACGGGCGTACGCGGATATCCCGCGGGAAAAACTGCCGCGCGCGGAGAGCCTGAAAGACACGATCGCGCGGGTGGTGCCCTGCTTCGAGGAACGCATCCGACCGCAGTTGGAAGCGGGGAAACGGGTGCTGATCGCGGCGCACGGCAATTCCCTGCGCGCGCTCGTCATGTATCTCGAAAAACTGTCGGAAGGGGAGATCGTGGAACTCAATCTTCCCACGGGCGTCCCGCTCGTTTACCGCCTGCGCGCGGATTTTTCCGTCGCGGAGAAAAAGTTTCTCGGCGATCCCGCCAAAATCGCCGCCCGGGCGGCGGAAGTGGCCGCGCAGGGAAAGGCGAGGGGCTGAACGGCTCTCCGACGTTTTGAAAAACGACCGAAATCCGGGGTTGTCCGAACCCCGGATTTTTTTTCGGCGCTTTTGCGGCCCGAAAAATTTTTTTGTAAAGCGGAGGGAATATCCTTGACTTTTTCTTCCGGATGGTATAAAATAACAGATGTTACATAACAAACGTTATTTTTTGGAGGCGAAGAGATGCCCAGGCGCGCGATGCTTACGCGGGAGAAGATTCTGGAGGCCGCGGTGGAGGAAGTGCGGGAAAAGGGATGGGATGCGCTGAACGCGCGGCGGCTTGCCAAACGGCTGAACTGCTCCACTTCCCCTTTGTTTGCCTGTTTTTCGGGCATGGAGGAGCTGCGCGCCGCGGTGAAAGGGCGGGCGACGGAAATGTATTCCGCTTACATTGACGAGGGAATGAAGGAGGAACGGAAGTTCAAGGGGATAGGCAGGGCGTATATCCGTTTTGCCTATGCCGAACCGCAGCTTTTCCGATTGCTGTTCATGTCCCGGGAGGGCGGCCGGCCCGCGCTGCCGGGCGGCGACCCGAACAGTGCCCGGGTCGCCGAAGCGGCTTCCGCCGCTTCGGGCCTGAGCGGAGAGAAGGCAAAAAAACTTTATCTGGAGATGTGGATTTTCGTACACGGCATCGCCGCGATGGGGGCGACGGGGACGCAGACCTTTTCCGGAAAAGAGATAAGCGAAATGCTGACGGACGCCTATCGGGGCATTTGCGAGGGGCTGAAAAAATCGTAAAGGAGAAAGGGCATGAAAGAAATCATTTCCGTCCGGAATCTGAAAAAATATTTCGGCGAAGTCCGGGCGGTGGACGACCTGTCCTTCGGGGTGCGGGAGGGGGAACTGTTCGCCTTTCTGGGCCTGAACGGCGCGGGCAAGAGCACGACGATCAACGTCATTTGCGGGGTGTTGAAAAAGGACTCCGGAGAAGTGCTGGTGGACGGAACGGACGCGGACGGGGACGCCTCCGCCGTCAAGTCGAAAATCGGGGTCGTCTTTCAGGAAAGCGTCCTGGACAGAGAGCTTTCCGTGTCCGATAACCTGCGTTTCCGCGCGGCGCTGTACGGAATCACGGGCAGGGCCTTCGCCGCGCGCCTCGGCGAACTTTCCTAACTGCTCGATTTGTCGGGGCTTCTGAAACGGCCCCTGGGCAAACTTTCGGGCGGGCAGAGACGGCGCATCGATATCGCGCGGGCGCTTCTGCACAAGCCGAAAATCCTCATTCTCGACGAGCCGACGACGGGGCTGGATCCGCAGACCCGCCGGATGGTGTGGAACTGTATCGGACGGCTTCGCCGGGAGACGGGGCTCACCGTCTTTCTGACGACCCACTATATGGAGGAGGCGGCGGAAGCGGATTACGTCGTGATACTCGACGGGGGCAGGGTAGCGGCGAGCGACACGCCCGTGGGGCTGAAAAACGCCTATGCTTCCGATTTTATCCGCGTGTACGAAAAAACTCCCGCGCTGGCGGAGCTCATCGCGCGGGAAGGGCTCGCCGCGGAGGAGCGGCGGGATTATACGCTCATCGAAGTGCCCTCCGTCGCGGAGGCAAAGCGATTGTTGCTTACCTGCCCCGATGCTTTTCCCGATTTCGAGGTGGAAAAGGGCAAAATGGACGACGTGTTTCTCAAGGTGACGGGCAAACGGCTCGAAGGAGGGAAAGATGCGTAAAGAACTTACCGATCTCCGCTGTCTGACGGCGAGGCACATCAAGCTGTTTTTCAAGGACAAACAGACTTTTTTCATGTCCCTGATCACTCCGCTCATCCTCGTGGTTTTGTTTGCGCTGTTTCTGCGTTCCGTGTATGTCATGACGCTCACCTCTTCCCTGCCCGCCGGCGTGGTCCTTCCCGAGCGGTTGGTGAACGGCTTTGTGGCCAGTTGGCTGATTTCCTCGGTATTGGGGACGTCCTCGGTGACGCTGGCCTTTTGTTCCCAGACCGTGATGGTGTCCGACAAGGTGAACAGGCGGTTGGAGGACTTCCGCGTTTCCCCCGTCCGTCCCACCGTGCTGTCCGTCAGTTATTTTCTCGCCACGCTGTTTTCCACGCTGCTCGTCTGTCTCGTCTGCCTGGCGCTCGGTTTCGTCTATATCGCCTTTTGCGGCTGGTATATTTCCCCGGCGGACGTGTCGGCGATTTTGCTCGATCTCATTTTGTGCTCGGCGTTCGGGTCGCTGCTCGCGGTCATCGTCGAGAGCTTTTTGAAGAGCATGGGCGCCGCGGGTGCGGCGGCGACGCTGGTGTCCTCCCTGTACGGCTTTGTCTGCGGCGCGTATATGCCGATTTCCCAATTCGCCGCGCCGATACGCAACTTCGTCGCCTTTATCCCCGGGACCTACGGAACGGTGTTGTTCCGGCGGTTTTTCATGGGCGGCGCGCTGGCCGAAATGGAAAAATATATCCCGGCGGAGGCCCTTTCCTCCGTCCGCGACGCGTTCGATTATCAGTTCTATTTCTTCGGAAATCCCGTATCCGTTTCCGCCTGTTTTGCGGTTTTGGGGATAACGGTGGCCGTGCTCGCCGCCGCATATGTCGCGCTCGTCGCCCTCGGAACCCGCAAGGGCGGGAAGAAAACGCGGAAAAAATGAGGCTTTTCCCTGACGCGTTTTTCGGCGGCGGAGGGGCGGGCGGATGATAAACGCCGCAAGCGGTCCGCGTCCGCAGGCGATAAATAAAACAGAGAAAATAAAACAGAGAAAAAGACAAAGGGCATAAAAAAGGCGCTCCGTCCGTGCGACGGGGCGCTCTTTCGTGCTTTTTTGCGGTTTGTCGGCGTCAGTATTCGGCGGATTGAATGATGCCCCCGCCGAGGCATTCTTCGCCGCGGTAGAGGACGGCGTATTGTCCCTCCGTCACGGCGCGCTGTTTTTCGGCAAACGCGATATGCAGCGCGTTTTCTCCCGTCACCGTTACGCGCACCTCCTGGTCGGGCTGGCGGTAGCGGAATTTCGCCGTGCAGGAAAATTCCCTTTCCGCCGGCGGCGCGGGGATCCAATTGAAGCCGTTCACTTCGCAGGACTTGGAGTAAAGGGGCGTTTCGTCGCCGTGGGAGACGTACAGAATATTGTTTTCGAGGTCCTTTCTGACGACGAACCACCTTCCGCCCTCCTCGTCGCCGCGGACGCCGCCGAGCTCCAGCCCCCGCCTCTGGCCGAGGGTATAATACATCAGCCCCATATGCTCGCCCACTTCGCGGCCGGAGAGGTCGAGGATTTTTCCCTTGCGCGCGGGCAGATAGGAGGAGAGGAACTTGCGGAAGTTTCTCTCGCCGATAAAGCAGATGCCCGTGGAATCCTTCTTTTTCGCGGTGGAAAGGCCGTTTTCGGCGGCAATTTTCCGCACCTCCGGTTTCTGTAAGTCCCCGAGGGGAAAGAGGACGTCCGCAAGCTGCGCCTGGGAAAGCTGATTGAGGAAATAGGTCTGGTCCTTATTTTTGTCCGCGGCTTTCAGAAGCCGGTGCACGTCTTCCCGGTGGGAAATTTTGCAGTAGTGCCCCGTGGCGATATAGTCGGCGCCCAGCTTTTTCGCTTCCTCGAGAAAGGGACCGAATTTGATTTCCCGATTGCAGAGCACGTCGGGGTTGGGGGTGCGTCCCGCCTCGTATTCGGCGAGGAAGTAGGAAAAGACGCGATCGAGGTATTCCTTCGCGAAATTGACCGTATAATAAGGAATGTCCAGCTTTGCGCAGACGCGACGAACGTCTGCGTAATCCTCCTCGGCCGTGCAGCTTCCGTCTTCCTCCCTTTCCTCCCAATTGAGCATGTACAGCCCGACGACGTCGAAGCCCTGTTCTTTCAACAGGAGCGCGGCGACCGAGCTGTCCACGCCGCCGCTCATTCCGACCACTGCCCTTTTCGCCATCTGCTGCCTCCTTCTTTCCGGCCGTTCTCCTTTTTGCTCTGCCGGAAAGTTTGCCGTTATTATAGCATATCTCTGCCCGAAAGGCAAGCGGTTTGCGGAGAAAGCGGGGAAAAGGGAATGTTCGGCGGCGGAGGGAAGGCCGTGTTCGCTCGCCCGAAGTCCTCAATAAATTTACAGATTCTTTATATTTTGCAAAGGATTTACGGACCCTTTTCGGGGACAAATGGGTGATTTCGCGAAAAAAGTTTCAATTTTATATAAACTTTTTTTAATTTTGGTATTGACAAGAGGAAAAAACTGTGATATAATATGCGCAAATAAGCGTTCCGAAGGAGAGGGGCGGACGGCGGAGAGAAAAAAATTTGCCGTGCTGCCCGCAATAAAAAAACTCGGAACCGGAGGCAGCATGAAGAAAATTTTTATGTGTATGATTGCGGGGATGTTTCTGTTTTCCGCAGGGGCGTGCGGAGGCGGCTCGGGTGATGCGTCGTATTCGGGGACGGAGCCCGTGTACAGCTCGGACGAACGCCTCGACATCGGCATGTGGGTAGGCGTTTCGGATAAGTATACGGTGTACGATGATTGGGGAAACACGACGGGCCAAGTTGTCAATCTCACGGACGACGAATTTCTCGAGAGATACGAGTGGATCGCGGACGCGGGATTTACCATCGCCTTCCCGGGATACGAGTATATGCTCTGGGGAACGGAGACCTACAACAAAAAGTGCCTGCGGGCGGCGCACGAGGTGGGGATCAAGCAAATCATCAGCATTCCCGCCATGAACAGCTATCTTCAGCAGGTGAAGGGGCTTATCGAATCGGGCGCGGAGACGGAAGAAGAGGCCGTGGAGAAGGTCCGCGGTTATCTGCAGCCCTATCTGGACTACGAGTACGCCGATGCGCTGTACGGTTGCTTCATCACGGACGAGCCGGGCGCGGACGAATTTGACGTGCTCGGATATGCGAGCAAAATTTTTGCGCAGGCGGCGCCGGAGCTGTGCTACTACGTCAATCTGTTCCCCGTCATCGCGGGCGGGGCGCAGCTGGGCGGCAGCAGTCCCATTTCCTATGACACCTATATTTCCGAGTATCTGGAAAAGTTTGAAACCTCCTATCTCAGCTACGACCATTATCCTTTGAAGAAGTCGCGGGATTATTATCTGGAAGAGAGCTTCTTGCAGAATATGGAGATGGTGCGCGAAGCGATCGACGAGGAGGGAAAAAACCGGAAGATGTGGACGTTTTTGCAGAGCATTTCTTTCGGGAGCAACCGGGCTTTGGAGAGCGTGGGGGACGCCACCTTCCAGGCGTACAGCTTTCTCGCCTACGGCGGCGACGGAATCCAATGGTTCTGTTTTGCCTGTCCGCCTCCCTTTGACGGGGCCGGATATTTCGGTAACGACGCCCTGATAGACCGCAATTATGAAAAAACGGCCACGTACGATTACGTGAGCACGGCAAATGCCTATTTGCAGGCGTTGATGCCCTATTACAAAAATTTCACCTGGAAAGGGGTGATGACGTCGAGCGCGGACGGCGGCGAGGGCAATTTTGAACGCATCGAACGCATGGAGAGCGCGAAAACCTTGAAGTCGGTCGCGGGGACGGAGGACGCGCTCGTGGGCGTGTTCGAGGACAAAGAGGGCCGCGAGGGCTATATGGTCGTCAATTTCACCGACCCGGGCAGGAAGCTGGACAACACGGTGACGCTGACGCTGGAGGGCGCGGGCCGCGCCGTCGTGGTGCTCAACGGCGAAAAGACGACGCAGGCCGTTTCGGGCGGAAAACTTACGCTGGAACTCAAGAGCGGCGAAGGCTGCTTTGTGATCCCGTATTGATAAAATAAAAAACGGAGGAAACAAGATGAAGACAAAAAAGATTATGGCGGCGGTACTGTCTGCGGTTGCGCTGTTCGGCACGTGTTTTGCGGCCGGCTGCGGCGGTGGCGGAGGCGGAACTTCTTCCGGGGGCGATTACGGCAACGTGGTTTTCAACGAACGCACCGGAGAGATGTACCTCGACACAATGGAAGGTAAGACACCCATTAAGATCACTTACTCGGCGGGCAACGGCGAGGAGTGGATGCGTCAATGGTGCCGCTATTTCCTTGAATCGGAAGAGGGAAAGGACTATTATATGCTCCTGACCGTAGACGAGCAGGCGACCACGTCGATGAGCTCCCGGTTGGAGGGCGGAAGCAATCTGGACGATATTTATTATCTTCTCGCTTCCCCCTGGCAGAGCTATGCCTCCCTCGACCAGCTGGAAAATCTCGACGAACTGTATAACACGCAGATCCCCGGCGAGGAGGAGACCATTCTCGGGAAACTGACGGGCACCTGGAAAACTTACGGCCAGGCGTACAATCAGAACGAATTGCACTATTATATTTTCCCCAGCTCCACGCCCGTGACGGGGATCGTCTACAACAAGACGATGTTCGACGAATACGGCTGGGAGGTGCCCGAGACGGTGACGGAGCTGCAGGCGCTGTGCGAACAGATCGTAGAGGACACGGACGGCAAGATAGCGCCCTTCGTGTATCCCGGGCGCGTCAGCGGCGGCTATTGGGATTTCATAGGCACCAACTGGTGGCTGCAGGTGACGGGCGAGGAAAAGATGAACGAGTTCATGCAGTTTGAAAGCCCGGAGGTGTTCAACAGCGACAGCATCGCCAGCCCCTCTTACGGCAAACTGACCATGCTGCAGACCTTTGAGGACCTGATCGTCAAAAACAAGGAAAGGTACATTGCGAGAATGTCCGGTTCCTACGACCATTATCAGGCGCAGCAGGCATTCGGGGCCGGATTGGCGGCGATGATCCCCAACGGAAGCTGGATTCAGAGCGAATCGGGCGAGGACATCGAGGACGAGATCCGCATGATGGAGACTCCGTTGATGGAGGACGCGCTGGAGGACGAAAACGGCGAGCCCATCCGCTACAATTACAGCGGCCAGCCCAGCTTTGCCATCATTCCCAAAGCGGCGGGAAACAAAGAGGGCGCGAAGGCCTTCCTCGCCTTTACCTGCCGCGACGACATGCTGCAGCTGTACACCGAACTTTGCGGCGCGCCGATGCCCTTCGACTACGACGTGGATTCCCTGGAGCTGAACGATTTCCAGCAGTCCTGCATCGATATCTGGAAAAATTCGATTACGTGGTTCGAGGATTCGCGCAGTCCGTTGTGGACGGGCCTGAAAGTGCGCAAATTCAACAGCGGCGACCCCTACGTCAATTTGATTATCAACTATCCGGGCACGACGGCGGACAGCTGGTGCGCGGCGGAATATGCGGGCGTAAAAGGCGCCTGGGACGACTGGAACTGATTTTCCTGCGCCCTGTTCCCCGCTGCGGGGCGCAGGGCGCACAGGAGGTATTATGGAGCAAAGCGGACAAATAAAACGCCGTTACAGGCGCAGGAAAAAGAGCGTCAACGAAATCGTGTTCATGATTACCCTGATGGCGATTCCCGTCTTGCATTTCTGCGTGTTCTGGCTGTTTATCAACTTCGACTCGATTCTGCTGTCCTTTCAGCGTTTCGATATGCAGTCGGGGAATTGGGTATGGACGGGCTTCTCCAATTACAGGGAATTGTACAATGCCTACATCATGCCCAACAGCGTTCTGCCGCGCGCGATTCTCAATTCGCTGAGCGTGTTTTTGTGGAACGACTTCATCATATTGCCCATTTCCCTTTTCTGCGCATATATGCTGTATAAAAAACTGCCTCTGCATAATGCGTATAAAGTTATTTTCTTTTTGCCGTCCATTATATCCGTCACGGTGCTTACGCTGTCCTATTCGTATATGCTCAACAATTTCCTCCCCGATTTGTTTTCCAAGCTCGGGCTGGAATCGCTGATTCCCTTCGACGGATATTTTGCCGATCCGGATACGGCGTGGTGGACCGTTCTTATTTACGGCCTCTGGTCGGGCATCGGCGGCAACATCGTGTTGATATCGGGCGCGATGGCGCGTATCCCCACCGAGGTCCTCGAGGCGGGAAAGCTGGACGGGCTCAGCCTCCTCGGCGAACTGTGGTATGTGGTGATTCCCCTGATCGGGGCGACGCTCGCCACCCTGTTGCTCATGGGCACGTCGGTAATTTTCAGCTACTTTTTGCAGCCCAAACTGCTTTTGGGGGACGCGGCGGACACGGTGGGCGGTTATACCATCGCCCTGTACATCGTCAACAACGTGCGCGACAACGGCACGCCGCAGATGGCGATGGGCGCCACGATCGGCGTTTTGTGCGCCCTGGTGGGCACGCCTATCGTCCTGGTGACGAGAAAGATATTGGATAAGGCATTTCCGGTTTACGAATACTGAATGGTCGGAACAAGGCGGGCGTTGCCCGCAAAACAAAATAATATTATAAGGAGAAAAAGATGCGAAGCAAAAAATTAACGGCGCTGTTTGCGGCGTTGGTGCTGGCGGGAACGCTCGGCACGGGAACCATTATCGCAAGTGCGGGAACGGTGGAAAGCAAGCCGGCGGGAGACGGCCTGATTACGTCCTCCAACGAGCTCAACATCACCAATTTCCGCGTCCTCGAGACGGAGGCGGGGGACGCCGACGCCTATACCGTGGGCGAAGCGGAGGACTATTCCGTCCTCTATAACAGCGGGGAGTGGCAGGAGATGCTGATAGGCTCCCCCGTACCCAAGGAGACGATGGCGAAGGAGGACGCGAAGGTCACGCTCACCTATCGGCTCACAGGGCTTACCTCCGACAGTGCGCAGCTGAAAATTATCCCCGGCGCGTCGTCGCTGAGCGAGGCGAATACGTACGGTTATGTCCTGACGGGAAGTAACAACGGCATCGAAGTGGTGGACGTGGAGCGCACGTCGGCGCAGGAGACCGATCCCGTTTCCAAATTGATTGCACATCACGCCGGAGACGCGGAGTATGATATTCCTCAGGCGTGGCAGGCCTATTCCTGGAGCTGCGGGACCTTCAAAAACAATATCGCTGCCTATGGCATGGCCGATTTCCGCATCGAGATGGTCGTGAACGAAAACAATTGGATAGACGTCACGCTCAGCGCCGGATATTTTGACCAATGGCAGCGTTGGGCGCCGGGCGCCACCATCACCAACTGGGCGCCTTATGACGGAACAAACGATTTCTATGCCAACGTCTGGACGCGGTATGCGGACGGCATGCTCGTAGACGGGGCGGAACTGTCCGTTTCCTACACCGAGGGCGGCGAGACCAAGACGGATACCATATTCACGACGGATATGGACGACGCCTCCAAGGTGATCACCGCCGCGGACGGGACGGCGGCGGAGGGCTGTTATATCGCCCGCGGGATGGAATATACGCCCGTGGAGGCGAGCGGCCTGAAAGCGACCAATCCCGCTTTGGGCACGGGCATCATCACCCGCGCGGCGCTGCAGACGGATAAGGACCTCGCGACCAATCTGGAACTGAACGCGCAGGTCATTCTGCAATCGGTTGCCGAGGGGCAGAAGGTGGGCTTCGGATTCGGCTTCGAGGGCAACCGTTCGCTGGAAGGGGCGCATAAGTACCTGTATTTCACCGTGCAGGGAAGCGCGGTGATGTTCGGCGCGGAGAGCGTGGACGACGAAGGAACGGCTACCGCCCTGATGGAAGAACAGGTCGTGACGGGCGCCGCGGTCGGCGAGGACGCGGCGGCGATCCCCGTGACGATGACGGGCAAGGGCGCCAATTTCGAGATTGTCGTCGGCACGAATGCGGCGATTACGCTCAATGATTTCGACCCCGACGGATTTTTCGCCATCTTCCATAAAGGGGAGGGCGACCTGACCTATATGCTGGCGGAAAACCTCACCATGACGGGCTACCAGTTCAGCGAGAACGAAGAGGGCGCCGAAACGCTGACCAGCAATTTTACGGGCAATTATCTGAGCAGTGAAAAATTCCAGGTGGCTTCCACCATCGCGCCCGAGATGCACATGGTGGCGACGGATACTACCTCGCATGCCCTGACGGGGCTCACGGTGGAAAACGGAAAGGTGGGCTTCTACGGCACGGCGACGGGCACCCGTATCCTCACCAACAAGAAGTATGCCGATTTCGTTTTGCAGTTTGACTATATTTCCGTTCCCGTGCAGCAGAGAGGCGCGCTTGTCCTTTCGGGCGACCGTCCTTCCGCGGCCTATATCGTATTCGGCATGAAGGAAGGCGGCCTCGCCATCACCGATCCCACGGTCTACACGATCGGCATCAACGAAGGTCTCGCCACCGATTTCTACGGCAATAACGAGACGGTTATTTCCGGCCTTGCCATGGCGACGACCTGCGGATGCCCGACGGTGGGGATCTCCAAGAACAAACAGACGGATACGCCCACCGAGCTTTCCATTCCCCATTACGGCGCCAACGGCGGCTATGACGCGAGCAAGCCGGACAACAACGTGGAATCGTGGTACGACGTCGACACCGAAAATCCCGAAAATATTTACAGTATGTACAACAAGACGACGCGCGTCAAGCTCGTCTGCATCGACAATCACGTCGCCCTTTTCCTCGCGGAAGTGAACACCGAGACGGGAGAGATCATCGGAGAATATGTCAAGGTCATTTCCTTTGACGCCGTGGACAGCGAAGGCTATGTGGGCATCGCCACCGATTCCCCCGCGTATTTTGAAATGGACAATCTCGCGATTACCCCCATTTCCCGCG
>CALWAU010000018.1 GCA_944375795.1 uncultured Clostridia bacterium
TGCCCACCTCTTCGTCGTACCACTCCTTCATCTTGTCGGCATAGAGCGAGTAGCTCACGAGCCAGTCGATGGCGGGGAAGTGGCGCTTGTAGGCAAGGGACGCCGAAAGCCCCCAGAACACCTTGACAATGCGCAGCGTCGCCTGCGAGACGGGCTCGCTCAGATCGCCGCCGGGAGGCGAGACGGCGCCGATCGCCGTGACCGAACCGCAGCGGTCGTCGCGGCCCAGCGTCCTGACGATGCCCGCACGTTCATAGAACTCTGCAAGGCGGCTCGCAAGATAGGCGGGATAGCCCTCGTCGCCCGGCATCTCTTCGAGGCGGCCGCTCATCTCGCGCAGAGCCTCTGCCCAGCGGGAGGTGGAATCCGCCATGATCGCGACGTGATAGCCCATGTCGCGGAAATATTCTGCGATCGTGATGCCCGTATAGATGGACGCCTCGCGCGCCGCCACGGGCATATCCGAAGTATTGGCGATGAGCACCGTCCGCTTCATCAGCGGCTCCCCCGTCTCGGGGTCCTTGAGTTCGGGAAACTCGTTGAGCACGTCCGTCATTTCGTTGCCGCGCTCGCCGCAGCCGACGTACACGATGATGTCCGCATCCGCCCATTTGGCAAGCTGATGCTGCACCACCGTCTTGCCGCTTCCGAAGGGCCCCGGCACCGCCGCCACGCCCCCTTTCGCTATCGGGAACAGGGTATCGATGACCCGCTGTCCCGTCACCATGGGCATGTCGGGCGAGAGCTTTTCCCGATAGGGACGCCCTTTGCGCACCGGCCATTTCCGAAGCATGCAGACGGGCATATCCCCCTTCTCCGTGCCGATGACCGCCACCGTCTCCTCGATGGTAAATTCCCCTTCCGAAACGGAGAGCACCTTCCCCCGCATGCCGTTGGGGACCATGATGCGGTGTTCGACGATCTCCGTCTCCTGTACGACGCCGAGGATATCCCCCTCGGAAACGCTGTCCCCGACCCGGACGCGCGGAGTAAAATGCCATTTTTTCTCCCGGTCGAGATTGTTGACGGACACGCCGCGGGAAATGCGATCGCCGTACTTGAAATAGAGGGTGGTGAGGGGCCTCTGAATGCCGTCGAAAATGCCCGCGAGCAAACCGGGCGCGAGTTCCGCCGACAGCGGCTCTCCCGTCGAATACACATCTTCTCCGGGCCCCAGCCCGGACGTTTCCTCATATACCTGTATGGACGCTTTATCCCCGCGCAGCTCGATGATTTCGCCGATGAGCCCCTTTTCGGAGACCCGCACGACGTCGTACATTCTCGAATCCGCCATTCCCTCCGCGACGATCAGCGGCCCGGAAATTTTTACCGTTTTACCTGCCATGTATGCTGTCCTCTCTCCTGTTTTTCGTCCCCGCAGGCGCCCGCGCCCGCCGGGACAAACGCCCGAACCGTCATTTTCCCGTTCCCTTGTTGAACAGGATATCCACGCCGAGCGCGCGCTCCATCGCGCGCTTCAAAAGTTCGTCCCCGTATCCCGTGCTCCCCTTTCCCGAGGGGATCGCGAGGATCACGGGATAGGGCTCCTCGTCGAAACGCCCGAGAAAGTCCCCCAGAGCCTCCGCAAGCTCCTCCGCGAGGAAGATGATTTGGTACTCCCGGGCAATCCTGCGCAGAATTTCCCGCGCCTTTTTTTCGTCCTCGGCGGGAAACGCCGCCACGCCCGCCGCCTTGAATACCATGATGCTGTCGCCGTCGCCGACGATCGCCGTCTTTCCGGTCATGCTCCCTCCCTCACATCGCCCTGAGGCGCTTTTTGATCTCTTCCTCTTTCATGCCCGCAAAGAGACAGACAAAGACGATGCGCACGTTTTCGTTTTCCGCCCGCCTGCGGAGCACGTAATAGAGAAAGGGCTGATTTCTTTTCAGTTCGTACCTTCTTTCGGCGAAAAATTCCGTCTCGAAGGAAGCCGCCTCCCGCTCCGCCTCCGTCAGGGGCAGCCCCGCGTTTTTCGCCGCAAAGCACCTCGCCGCAAAGGCTGCGTAAGGGGTGCCGTCGAGGCTGTGCGCGGCTTTTTCCGCGTCCCCGGCAAACAGCCCGCGCAATTGTTCCCTCGTCAGTCTGCCGCCCTCCGCGTACTGTTTTTCCGCCGCATCGACGTCGGGAGAACGCAGCGCCGTAAGGATGTTCGCCCTGTCCGCCTTCCCCGCGAGCAGCTTTTTCAGCGTTCCGTTTTTGCCGACCGCCGAGGCGAGACGGCGGAACATCGCCCGCCCGAATATGCTGCCGATTTCGGCGCCCGACGCGCCCTCCTCCGCCCTTTTCTTGCCTTCGGCAAGCGCCGACGAAAGTTCCTTTCCCAGCCCGGAAAAGTCCCCGGACGACAGAGCCGCGGACAGCGTCCCGACGGAAATCAGCCCCTCGGGCGCGAGCAGCGGTCCGGCGTCCGCCTGCAGGCGGGAGGCTTTCACCAACGCCTTCGCGTTGTGAAAATCCCTCGGCGCGAGAAAATACGCTTTCTCCGCCTCCGAAGGGGCGTACTCGCGGATAAAGCCGTCCAGAGCGCGCTCCTCCGCCGACACGAGCGCCTCGAACCCGCGCGCGGATTCCGCTTCGCCGCGGCCGTAACCGCTCTCGGAAAGTATCCCGAAAGCCTCCTCCGCCGTGCCCTCGCACATGCGCAGGAGCTTTCCGCCGAGAAAATTCTTCTCCCGGACGGCGATGACGCCGTCGGTATAGATCACGTCCCTGCCCATGCCGTCACCTCGTTACTCCTCTCTGAAAAGCTCCGCCGCCAGCGCCGACTGATGCGCCTCCCTGTCCGCCGCCAGCAGAGCGCCGTAAGAAAGGTCCTTGTCGCTGGTTTTGCCGCGCAGCAGAAAGCCGCCGTCGATATCGGCGGAAACGGGGGAAACCGAAAGATCTCTTTCGGCGACGACGGGGAGCAGGGCGACCGCCGCGGCATGGGGATACCCCGCCGCAAAGACGATTTCGTCCCCCTCCTCGGCGTACTCGGTCAGAAGTCTCTCCGCCAGGGCGAGGCAATCCTCCTTATCCAGCGCCTTCAGCCGTTCGAGCGCCGCGGCATAGATACCGTCCAGCACCCGCCGCTTTTCGGCGAGCAGCAGTTTGGCGGAATCCAGCCGCGCGGCGGCGGCCCGCCGTTCGAGAATATCGGCCGCCTTTTTTTTCGCCTCCGCCTCCGATTCCCTCCGCCCCTGCTCGGCGCGCGCGGAAGCCGCCGCGACGACAGATGCGGCCCTTTCTTCCGCCTCCCGCACGATCGCCGCCGCTTCGGCGTTCGCATCGGAGAGAATCCGTTCCACGATCGCTTCCCTGCCCATGTCCTTTCCTCAGAATTGGCCGACCAGCATGATGGAGATGATCAGGCCGAGAATGGCGTAAAACTCGATCATGCCGGGATAGAGGATGAGTTTTCCCGAAAGGGACTCCTGCTTTCCGACCGCATAGATACAGTTGACGGAAGCCTTGCCCTGAAAGATGCCGGACACGAGGCCGGAAATCGCCATGGGCATCACGGCGGCGAAAAGCGCCCAGCCGCCCGCGGTCGCCATGTCCGCGCTCAGTCTGCCCGAAGCGATGATGCCGATGATGAAGCCGTAAATGCCCTGCGTCGCGGGCAGCAGAACCAACACCATGACCTTGCCGAATTTTTTCGGGTCCTCCGACAGCACCCCCGCCGCCGCGCTCCCCGTCTTGAAGAGCCCGACGCAGGAGCCGATGCCGCAAAGCAGCACGCAGAGCGCGATTCCCGCCATGGCGATGGCATACCCTGTTGTAAACATGAATGAATATCCTCCGAATTTTGTTTATGATTTTTTTCCGTCCGTCCCCGAAAGCGGCTCAGAACGCCGCGGGCGACAGGCGGATATGTCTGTGACGGGAGCCGAGGGGCGCAAACAGCTCCCCCTCTCCCTCGAAAAACTTGCCGTAAAACTCCACGTATTGCAGCCGCGCATCGTGGATATAGGCGCCCAAAAGATTCATCACCAGATTGAAGCCGTGCCCCGCAAGCATGAGTACGACGCCGAGAACGGCCAGCGCGGGATTGCCGCCCGTTATAAAGCCGACGGCATACTGCGAAACGATCTGCGCGATGACCGCGCCCGAAAGCATCAGCCCGTACAGGCGGGCGTAGCTTAAAATATCCGAGGCATAATTGATGATTCCGTAAACGGCCCCGAAGCCCTTGGTGAACTTTCCCGCCGCCTTTTCCTTTCTCCCCGCGGTCAGCATGGCGAGGAGCAGGGAGCCCCCCGCGAGGATCCCGCCCGCCTGCGCGAGCGCGGGTATACCCGCCTCTTCCAGCAGGCCGACGAAAGCGAGCCCCGCCCCCAGCGAAAACGCCGCCCATACGAGTCCGTCCCAAACTCCGTCCCAGAAATGTCCCCGCCGCCATTCCTGAACGGCCCGGCAGAAATATCCGACGAGCAGCTGAAAGACGCCGATAAGCAGACTGATAAACAGCACGGCGGGCACGGATATCCCCACAAATGTCCACATATCCTCCTGCGGATTGGGCATCACCGTCCGAAGGAAAGGCAGGGAAATGCCGAACAGGGAATTGAACAGAATCCCCCAACCCACCGAAAAGATGCCGCCGATGGCAAACACGCCCGCAAGCCGCTTCAGGCCGCTTGCGCGGTCCTTTATCCTGAAATAAACGGCTCCGCCGCCCAGCAGCATGACCAGCCCGTACCCCATGTCGCCGATGATGAAGCCCATGAACAGGCTGTAAAAAAAGGCCATCACGGCATTGGGGTCAAATTCCCGCACGTTGGGGACCGAATACATGTTGGTGATCGGCTCGAAATTGGCGACGACGGAATTGTTTTTCAGCAGGGTGGGCGGCGTTTCGTCGGGAGCGGGGTCGGAAAATCCGAAATACGCCGCCTCCGTGACGGAAAGCACCGCCTTCCGCACCGCCTCCTCCGCGCCGGCAGGCACGTAAGCTTCCAGCAAAAAGGTCCTCTCCGTGACGCGCAGCTTTTCCGCAAGTTCCGCCTTTTCCAGCTGAAAGCCGAGATAGTCGCAATATACCTTTAAGGGGCGAATCCGGTCGTTCAGCTCGTACATGGCATACTCGTTTGCCTGGATATCCCGCTCGACGTCCCGTTTTTTCGCAAGGAGGGAGGCGTAATATTCCCTCCCCGTAACCGTCCCTTTGAACGGGCAGGCCTCGAAATTTGCCGCCGCCAGCGCCCCTTCCGCTTCCCCGGCGGCCGATTTATGGAAAAACGCCCACAGCAGACAGTCCTCCCCCTCCGTTTCCGTCCCGAAATCGACGAGGGGAATGCCGGAGAGCGTTTCCGTCAGCTTCTCCCGACGGGAAAGGGGAATTTTCCCCAGCCGGGCCGAGGTGTGCGCCGTCCCGGAAAAGGCCGAAAAGGGCACCCCGAGGCGGGAATAGGCGGCCGCCGCGGCAATTTCCCGCTCCACCGCCGTCCGTTCGCCCTCCAGCTCCGATTTTTCCGCCGCCAGGCGGTCGATGCGGGCGAGGAGCGCCTCCGTCTCCCCCGCCGCGCTCCCCGCGGCCATAAATTCGTCGTAAGAGACCTCGAAGCCGTCCTTGGGTTCCGTCGGGCGGATTTTATTTTTGCGCTCGTACTCCCGCGAGGCGGAAAGAAGCTTGCCCAGCCCCTCCTCCGCGCGCGCGAAAAGAGCGCGGATCTCCTCCGCGTCCGGAGCGGGCACCACGGTGTGTTCCGCCGCGCCGTGCTCCTTTACCTCGACCGCACCCGTCCGCTGCAAAGCGTCGAGCAGGGCATCCTTGTCGTAGGACATCGCGACGAGGTTGAATTTTTTCATTTCAGCGATCGCCACGCACAATCCTCCCCACGATTTTGCCGACGAAATCCCCCGTGCTTTCCAGCAGCCGATCGGCATAGCGGCGGGCATCTTCTCCCTTTTCGGTCAAAGCCGAACGGTATGCCTTTTCCGCTTCCGCCTCCGCGGCCTTCCGCTGCGTATCCCGGTACGCCCGGCACACTTCTTCGGAGGACTTCTCGATTTCCGCGGCGCGCACTTCCGCGCGCGAAAGTATGGCGGCCGCTTCCTCCCGGGCGCGGTCCCCGATGCGGACGGCTTCGCTCTCCGCCTCCGTTATCGCATTGATGATTTCTTCCGTCATAAATTCCGCCACGTACTCCGTTTTTCCATACTTATTTTGTCGCTTTTTTTCCGCGATTTTCGGGAAACGCGAAAAAATTTTTCAATCGCTTTCCGCCCGCTTTCCGGCGCCCGTAAATCCGATTTCCCGCAAAAACGCACGGGCGATAATCAGGCTGCCGACGGGGCCGGGATGTACCCGATCCCACGTGAGATAGGCGGGATAGCGATATCGGAGGATATGCGCAAACTCCGCCTGCAAATCGATGCAGGGAATCCCCCTCTTTTTCGCTTCCTCCTTCATGATCTCCCCGTACTCGTCCATCCGCCGCCGCATCGCGTCCTCGCGGTTGGGCTCGAGATAATAGGGCGTCATCCAGATCATTTTCGCCTGCGTCCTCTCCGCGATACGGGAAAGATTGGCGCGGTATTCTTCGGGCGAAACCGACCGCTCCGGAACGCAGGGACAGTCGAACTGCCGCCAGACGTCATTGAAGCCGATGCACAGCACCACCCAATCGGGCGAAAGCGCGTTGACGTCCGCATCCCATCTGCCGAGTAAATCGCGCGAAGTATTGCCCGATACGCCCATATTGACGAGATGAAAGATCTTTTCCGGGCAATCGACGTTGAAAAAACAATCGATGAGTTTCACATACCCGTTTCCGAGGGCATTTCCTCCGCCCTCGCCTATCGGACGGGCACGCCCGTCGTCCGTCACCGAATCCCCGGCAAATACAATTTTTTCTCCGCTTTGAAAAAGCATGAAGCTTCCCTCCGGAATATTTTTCACTCCCTACCATTATACCCGCAGCGAGCCGAAAAGTCAATCCCGGGAGAGAAAATTTTTCCGCAAAAGGAATTTTTTCACAAAAATCAGCTCCGCGCCGCAGACGCGGCGCGGAGCTGCTCCCGCAAAAGCGGGCTCAATCCGCAAATTCGTAACAGCAGGATTCACACTGAGTGGGAGGCATGATTTCCCCCTCGCCCACAAAGATGGTATTCAACGTCTTTCCGTCCTCGTTGAGAACCTTATAAGCTCCCGTCCGGGGACATACATCCCCGCTGTGCAGTCGATTGTCCATATCCGAAAACCTCCGTTGCCGTATCCCGGTGATCGGCTGTTTTCAGTATGCGCAACTTTCCGGCGATTATGCGCGGAAATCAGGCATCCATGCTGAGCAGGTCCTTATACCTGTTTTCGTAGCGCGTGACGCAGGTGCTGTTGTTGTACTTGCCGAGGATCTGATTCTGAATCATCGACGAGTAAGAGGAGGACGAGGAAGAATCGGATTTCAGCGATTCGTAGAAGAGATAGGAGAAAGTCCCTTCCGTTTCCCGCTCGTCCCAATCGAAGGCATACACGTCGCCCACCGTATCATACACGAACGAAACGTAAATGACATGCCAGCCGTAATCGGAGGGACAGACGACGTACGTGCCCACGCCCTGGCGGATCGCGTACTGCGCGGCATACTCGAACTCCGCGACGTAGTCCGTCTTATAGGGGGAAACGGTATATCCCATGTAGGTGTTGAGTCCGCCCGTGTCCGAGCTGTACGCAAACATCAGCTCGTTGAATACGGAGACGGCGGTGTAGGCGTCCGTGCCTCTGACGAAATAGTCGTTATGCGCCGCCGCGCTGCCTTCCGTACCGCCGAGAGAAGCGCCTTCCGAATCCGTCACCTTGCCCTCGTAATACATGAATCTGGAATAGTCAAACTCGTTTTCCGTCGGGTCGTAAATGTCCTGCATATACGTATCGAGCTTGCTGCCCGACGCCGTCAGGCCGGCATAGACGAGATAATTCTCCATCTCGGTGAGGAAACCGTCCACCGAAAGATATTCGGGGAAGAAGGACCATTCCTCTTCCTCCTCGTCGAACACCGCCCGTCCGTTGTAGGGATATTGCCCGTAATACTGCGAAAGTTCCTCATACTGCGGGTTATCTCCCCCGCTCTTTTTCAGGTTGTCCTCGAAGAAGAGATAGGTCTTGTTTCCGGCCGCTTCGTTGGACCGGGTAAAGTCGTTCTTGTAATATTCGTCCTCCGAGGTCGCCTCGAAAGCGTAATTGCTGTCCTCGTCCGCCGAGAACCAGGGGGTGCGCAAATCCTTGGCGCGCACGTTTTCCAGAAGCGCCGCCCGCTTGGTATAAAACTCCGTCTGCCGCAATCCCGTGTCGTTGGTATAGGTGGAGAGGATCTGGCTCTGCGTCGCCGAGAAGGGAAGCACGATGTTATATACGAAGCCGAAACCCTCTTTGGGGCTGTACAGCACGAAGGAGGTATCGGAAACGCTGCCTATCGCCGTCTCGAAGGCGTCCTGATCGTCGTCGTAGGAATTTCTTTGAGAATTGAGCAGAGAGTTATATTTTCCCTCCACGTATTCTTTCGTGAGCTCCGCATTCGCCTCGTCGTTGAGGTCGTCGCTGTACTTGGTGATGAGCGCCTGCTCCAGCTGGCTGGCGAGCTCCACATAATAATAGTCGATGCTTTCGAGCGTACTTGTATCCTCGCCCTCCGCCAGCAGATTGTTCAGCGAGAGATTGGAGAGGAAGGTATTGTAAGCGCGGCGGCGGGTCGTCTGCGTGGAGCCGTCCTGCGCCTCGTAGGTGCCGCAGCTGTCCAGCGTATTGCGCCCGGTGTACACGTCGTAATCGAGATTGCCCTCCGCATCCGTGGGATAGTAGTCCTCGGTTTCGGTGCCGACGCCCGTCGGAGTGGTGCGGGTATCGGAGGAAGAGGAAGTGCTGTCATCGTCCGTATGGATATATTCCGTCTCCGCCGAATCGAGCGTGGAATTGATCATCGATTTGAGGGTATACACCGCCCGGTCGTAATCGGTGCTGTCCGTACCGCCCTCGGTGAGGAAATACTGCAGCGTGAGAAGCTCGGGATGGTTTTCGTAATGCACCCGGAGGGACTCGTCGAGCGCGGCGGTCTCCTCCTCTACGTACTGCGTATAGTCGGCGACGCTGTACACGCCCCCGTATTTTTCGTCCTCCGCGTCGGCGCCCCGCTCGAAGTAGTACGCCATCGCATACTGCACCATGATCTTGCGGCTGACGAGGTTGTCCATGAGGAGATTGAAGGTCTGCTCGTACGTATAGCCGTAACTGCTCACATAGGTATAGCCGGTATTGAGGAAATACGCCACCAGATCCCGCTTCAAAATAGTGGAATTGACGTTGGAAATCGCGTCCGCATACGCCGCATAGGGGCCGCCGTCCTGAAACTCGTCGTAATTGGTGATATTCACGGTGCCGACGACCTGCTCCATATCCTTTGCGCTGTTGGTGGTGATCATCCCCTCGCCGCAGGAGGCGGCGGAGAGCGCAAACGCGACGCAGAGCGCCGATATCGCTGTTCTTCTGAGTGCTTTTTTGTTCTTCATAGACCCGCTCCGATGATTTGTCCGGTGTTTGTCCGGCTGTCGATGCCGCCGGCGAAAAAATTCGAAAACCGCCTCCCCTTGCGGAGAAATGCGGCACTCCGCCGACTATATGCAACTTATATTATAACCGATTCCGCGCAAATGTGCAAACGATTTTGGTCATAAACTTGTGAAAGTTAGGGCAAATTTCAAAAATTTCGTCATTTCCGCCATCAGATCGGCGGGATCCTTCTTTCCGACGATCTCCACCACGGGCGCCTCCGACATGTTCAGGCGCACTCTTTCGCGGTATTTGTCCATCGCCGCGAGAATGCGTTTGTCGCCCAAAGCTTCCAGGGAGGGAAATTCCAGCGCCCCCACCCCCTTCGCCACCGAAATTTTCCGGACGTTGAATTTTGCGGCGTAACTTTTCAGCACGGCGATGACGAGCAGATTGACTACCGCCTTGGGCAGGGGGCCGTACGTCTCTTCCAGAGAGGCGTACACCCGCTTGTAATCGGCGACGGAGGAAATTTCGGCGATCTGCTTGTAGGCGTCCATTCTGCCCGCGGGCGACTCGACGTATTTTTCCGAAATGTACGCGTCGGCGCGGATATCCAGCTCCGCCACCGTCTGCGATTCCCCCGTGAGTTCCTCTTTGAGCAGCTTGGCATACAGCTCGTAGCCCACCCGGTCCATGTGCCCGTGCTGCTCGGCGCCGAGCACGTTGCCCGCGCCGCGGATCTCGAGGTCGCGCATCGCCAGCTTGTAACCGGAACCCAACTCGGTAAATTCCATGATGGCCTTCAGCCGCTCGGAGGCGTTCTGGGTCATCACCCGTTCCGGCTTGAAGGTGAAATAGGCGTGCGCGAGCCGGGTGCCCCGCCCCACCCTGCCGCGGAGCTGATAGAGCTGGGAAATGCCCAGTCTGTCCGCGTCGATGACGATGAGGGTGTTGGCGTTGGGCAGGTCGATGCCGTTTTCGATGATGGTCGTCGTGACGAGCACGTCCGACCTCCCGCTGTAAAAATCGAACACGCTGTTTTCCAGCGCCGTCTTGTCCATGCGGCCGTGCGCGACGGAAATTTCCGCCTCGGGAAGTATCCGCTTCAGTTTCGCCGCAAACGTGAAAATGCTTTCCACTTTATTATAGAGGACGAATACCTGCCCCTTGCGGGACAGCTCGCGGATACAGGCGTCGCGGATGAGGGTCTCCGTCTCCTCGACGACGTAGGTCTGCACGGGCAGCCGCTCCCCGGGCGGGGTCTGAATGGTGGAGATGTCCCGTATGCCCGACAGCGACATGTGCAGCGTCCTCGGAATGGGCGTCGCCGTCATCGTCAGACAGTCGATGTCCTTGCGCAGGTTTTTGATTTTTTCCTTGTGTTCCACCCCGAAGCGCTGCTCCTCGTCGAGCACGAGCAGCCCCAGGTCCTTGAATTTCACGTCGGAGGAGAGCAGGCGGTGGGTGCCGATGACGAAATCGATCGTCCCCTCCCGCAGCCCCTTGAGGATCTTTTCCTGTTCCCGGGGAGAATTGAAGCGGTTGAGCGCCGCCACCCGCACGCCGAACTCGGCAAAGCGGGCGCAGGCCGTATTGAAATGCTGGTTGCACAAGACGGTGCTGGGGCACATGAGCGCCGCCTGTTTCCCCGCGAGCACGCACAGATACACGGCCCGGAAGGCGACCTCCGTCTTTCCGAACCCCACGTCCCCGCAAAGCAGCCGGTCCATCACCTTATCCGAGCACATGTCCCCCTTGATCTCCGCGATGCTCTCCGCCTGGTCGGGCGTAAGCTCGTAGGGGAAGGCGTCCTCGAACTCCCGCATGAACACCTCGTTTTCGGGGAAGCGGAACCCCTTTGCCGCCGCGCGCTCGGCATACAGCTTTTTCAGGTCGAACGCGAGCTTTTTGAGGGAGGCGCGCACCCGCGCCTTCACCCGCTCGAAATCGGCGCCGCCGATCTTGCTCAAAGGGGGATCGGCCTCCCCGACGTAGCGGGACAGAATGTCCATGTGCTCCGCGGGGACGTACAGCACGTCGCCGTCCTTATATTCGATGGCTATGTATTCCTTGGTGCCGTCCGTCGTCTCGATTTTCCGGGTGCCGATGACCTTGCCGATGCCGTGCGTCTCGTGCACGGCGTAATCCCCCACTTCGGGCGCGGAAAACATGTCCCCCCGCTTGCGGCGGATGCGCCTGGTGTCGGGCGCTTTGGTATACAGGTCCCCCGTCCCGATGACCGCCAGCCTGCATTCGTGCAGGACAAAGCCCCTGTCCAGCGTTTCGGGCAGCACGCATATCCCCTTCAAATCGGGAAGGGAATCGGACAGGCGGACGGGGGAAAGATATTCGTCCCCCAGCATCTCCTCCATCTTCGCCGCGCGGGAGGGATCCCCGCAGTACAAAAGTATCCGGTAATTTCCGCGGAGCCAGTTTTTCGCGTCCGAAAGCAGCGCGGGAAAGCTGTTGAGATACCGCGCCGCGGGCGTGGCGGAAAAATTGAAGATTTTCAGCGGCTCGAAGAAGAACAGGCGGCCCGTAAAGGTCTGCAGCGCCAGCCGCCGGCAGTCGGATATTTTTGAAAGAAACTTTTCTTTGTCCGCATACTGCCCAAACGAAAAGGGAAAGGCCTCGCCGCCCTCCCGCAGCCGCCGGAACCGCTCCTCGTGCTCCTTATAGAGCGCGTCGAACCTGTCCCGGAGGGCCTTGCACTCGTCGAACACGAGCACCGCGCCCGGCGGAAGCACGGAAAAGAAATCGACGGAATTTTTCAGCACGGGCATCAGATAAGAGGAACGCACCCCCGAGGGGTCGGAGAGCAGCTCGTCCGCGATCCCGCTCGCCCGATTGTACGCCTCCGAGGTGCGGAATTGTTTAAGGCCCTCCCGCAGCGCCCTTTCCGCCCGCTCCCGATCCCCGTCTACCTCGAACACGTCCGTGGCGGCGAGCACGGTGAGGCTCTCCCTGCCGCCCAGCCGCTCGCCCGTGACGGCGTCGTAGGGCTTGATGCGCTCCACCGAATCGCCGAAAAAGTCCACGCGGACAGGATTGTCCTCGTTGACGGGAAAAATATCGAGAATGTCTCCGCGGACGGCGAAAGTCCCTTTCGCCTCCACCTCGAAGCCGCGCACGTAGCCCATTTGAGCCAGCCGCGCGGGCAGGGAGAGAAAATCGCACTCCTCCCCCTCCTTCAATTCCAGCACGGGCAGCCGGGCAGGAAAGAGCTGAACGAGCGCGTCCAGCTCCGCCGCCACGAACGGACAGCCGCTTTGCAGGGCGTGAATGCCGTTCAGACGGCGGAAAAGGGAATCCTTGGACAGCGCCTTTCTGTACAGCAAAACCTCGTCTTTGGCGGCGAGTACGGCGGTCTTTTTACCCGAGAGGGCGGCGACGTTTTCCGCGGCCTTCCGCGCCGCCGTTCCGTCCGCCGCGACGTACACGACGGGCGCGTCGATCAGGGAGGCGATGAGATATTTCAGGGAATCGGAAACGCCGAAAACCGCCGTGGGCGTACCCCGGCGGAGTTCTTCCTGCAAGAGGGGATACTCCCCTCCCAGATGTTCAAATCGGAAAAAATTTTCCTTCATACCCGTTCGGACCGGACGCCCGCTTTCCCGCGGCGAAAGGCCTTTGCCCGCGCCCGTTATTTCTGATTATATTTGTTCATCACCTGTTCGACGGAGACGCCGCGCGCAAATTCCGCCGCCGCCTCGCCCGCCTTCCGGCAGGCCGCCGCGAACAGCTCGTAATCGTCCTTCCGCACCTCGGAGAGAACATAGTCGATGATCGGGATATTCACCGCCTCGTCGCGGATGCCGATGCGGATGCGGGGAAAGGCGCTCAGCCCCGTTTCGCCGATGACGCTGCGCATTCCGTTGTGGGTGCCCGGCCCCCCTTCCGCGCGGATGCGCACCTTGCCCTTGGGGAGGTCGTAATCGTCGTAAATGACGATCAACCGCTCCGCGGGGACCTTATACTTTGCCATGAGCTGCTTCACGGCGCGCCCGGAATTGTTCATGTACGTCAGCGGGCGGGCGACGACGATTTTCTCCCCGCCGGCATACGCCTCCGCGACGGACGCCTCGCACTCCCGCTTCTTGAATTTCGCGCCCAGAATCTCCGCGGCGTCCCCCGCCGCGATAAAGCCCATGTTGTGAAAGGTTTTTTCGTATTGTTTTTCGGGATTTCCCAACCCCACGATCAGATACATGCGTTTTCCGTCCTTTTTTAACCGCCGAAACCGCCGCCTGATCCGGCGGCGGTTTTATCCCCGATGTGCTCTTTCTCAGTCGTACAATTTGGACATGGGTTTGTCGAGATAGACGTTCTCGATGGCGGCGGCAAAGATGTCCGCCGTCGAGAGGATGCTGAACTTGTCCCGCATCTTTTCGTCGGGCAGATGGATGGTGTCCAGCATCACCAGCTTGGTGATGGCGGAGTTTTCCAGCCGTTCGACGGCGGGGCCGCTGAGCACCGCGTGCGTGCACGCCGCGTAAATCTCGGTTGCGCCCGCGTCTTTCAGCGCCTGCGCGCACTGGCAGATTCTGCCCGCCGTAGCGATCATGACGTCGATCATCAGGCATCTCTTGCCGTTGACGTCACCGATGATGTTCATGACCTCCATGACATTCGCCTTGGGGCGGCGCTTGTCGATGATCGCGATGGGCACGCCGAATTTTTCGGCCACCTTTCTCGCCCGCTTGACGCTGCCGACGTCGGGGGAAACGATGACGTCGATGTTCCCCTCCCGCGCGAAATAATTGCACAGCGTGGGGCCGCCCAGAAGATTGTCCACGGGAATATCGAAAAAGCCCTGGATCTGCTCGGCGTGCAGATCCATCGTCAAAACCCTGTCCGCGCCCGCCGCCGTGATGAGGTTGGCGACCAGCTTCGCCGTGATGGGATCGCGGGAACGGGCCTTTCTGTCCTGGCGGGCATACCCGAAATAGGGCATCACCGCCGTGATGCGCCCCGCGCTGGCGCGCTTGGCGGCGTCGATCATGATGAGCAGCTCCATGAGGTTGTCGTTGACGGGCGTGCAGGTGGACTGAATGATGAACAGATCCCTGCCGCGGACGGTCTCCTCGATGTGGATGCTGATTTCTCCGTCGGAGAAGGTGGAAACGTCGATGCCGCCGAGTTCGGTATTGAGCTTGCGGGCGATGGCTTCCGCCAAAGGACGGTTGGAATTGCCGGAGAACAACTTGATTTCATTGCCGTGAGTTATCATGAAGTACCTTCCTTTATGTTTTGTCCGCACGGGGAAACGCTTTGCCGCGCGCCCCGCCGCGGAGTTTTTATCCGAAGTATGTCTCGATCCCTCTTTATCTGTCCGTTTCCGCCCGCGTTTTCCGTCCCGGGCGGCGCTTTTTACAATCCCGTTACAATCACAATTATATAATAGCCCGTTTGCCGCTTTCAGTCAAGCGTTTCCGGGCCGTCGGCACAATTATTTCCGGAATTTTTTCTCTCCGCCTTCTCCGCTTTCTGCTTTTCCCGCAGCGCCGCAAAAAAGCCCGTGAGCAGCGCCGAGCATTCCCTCTCCGAAACGCCGCCCGTCACCTCCGTCTTATGATTGAGGAGATTCGCCTCGGCGAGCGCCGCGGTCATCGACCGCCCCTTTTGTTCGTACGCGCCGAAATACAGCTTGTCCACCCGGGCGTTGAGCGCCGCCCCCATGCACATGGGACAGGGCTCCAGCGTCACGTACAGCTCGCACCCCTCCGGCAGCCGCCAGCTTCCGAACTTGCGGCAGGCGGCGTCGATGGCCATCATCTCCGCGTGCGCGGAGGCGAGCTGCTTTTCCGCCCGGCGGTTGTAGCCGCGGGAAATCACCTCGTCCCCGTACACCACCACCGCGCCTATGGGCACCTCCCCGCGCCTCAGTCCGCTCTTTGCGGCGCGGATGGCCGCGCCCATGAATTTTTCCTCTCTCGTCTTTCTTTTCATGACCCTCTTTCCCGCGTTCCTCCGCCGCCCTCCCGCTCCGCGGCAAGCCACTCTTCCGCCAGCGCCCGAAGCGCATACAAATTGTGCCTTTCGACGTCGGCGTATTCCCTTTCTCCCAGCGGGTGGGAAAAGCCGTCCTTTCCCGCCTCCACCGTAAAGGCGGGGATATGCAGGCGGGCGATGCACCAATCCTTGTAGCCGCCCGTGCTGCCCGCCGCGCGGCACAGGGGATATCCCGTGCTGTCCGACAGCGCCTGCGCCAGCCTCTTGTCCCGCGCGCACGCCGAAAGCGGCTGATGATAATGCCAATAGATCTCCTCGCCCTTGGTGTGATAGCTCACGGTAAAATCGGGGCGCAGCGCCTCGGTGAGTTCCTTCAAAGCCCTGCTCTCGGGCTCGGAGAGGGGAGTCGGGCCGATATAGTTCTCGCTTGCGGGCGCGCGGACGTTGCGCGCGCCCCGTCCCCAATCGGCGGGGAAATTCACGTTGAGATCCACCGCCCGCCCGTTCGCCTTCCAGAGGGAAAAATCGTCCGAGCCGTTGATGCGCAAAAGCTCCGCCCGCCGCTCCGCGGGCGCGGAGAGCAAACCGCATTCGGACAAAAGCGCCCCGTCCGGGTTGGCGAGCGGAACGACCCAGAGCGTCCCCGCCGTCCCCAGCCGCAAATGCGCCAGCGCGAGTTTCGCCGTGACGTATTCCCGCCCGTGAATGGCGTATTGGGCGAGGCAGACCGGCCGCCCCTCCCCCCTTTTCAGCGCGTAGAGATTTCTCCCGAAGGCGCTCTTTCCGAAAATGCGGCTCTCCGTTTCCGCGCGCCCGCAAAAGCTTTCGATTTCCCGATAAATGTCCACGGGATATCGTATGCGGAAAAGCGAAAAAAAGGGAACCCGTCACTTATGGTAGGCGGAGCCGCTGCCGATCATGAAGGCGCGGTATACCTGTTCGGCGAGGATCACCCGCATGAGCTGGTGGGGAAAAGTCAGGTCCGAAAAGGAGATCCGCCTGTCCGCCGCCCGTTTGACCCGCTCGGACAGACCGCAGGAGGAGCCGATGACGAAGGTGAGTTCCTTCCCCTCGTCCCCCGTTTTCGCGACGAGCTCCGCGAATTTCTCGCTGGACATTCTTTCCCCCTCGACGGCGAGGGCGACGGTATACCCCCGGCAGGCGCGCAAAATTTCCTCCGCTTCCTCCTCGGGGCCCGCCCGCTCGGGCAGTTCCCTGATTTCCACCCGCGCAAACCGGGACAGCCGCTTGACGTACTCCGCAACCGCCTCCCGATAAAATTCCTCTTTGAGTTTGCCCACGACGACGAAATACACCTTCCGCATCTCAGCCTCCGAAGCCCGCGAACAACCCGCTCAGCCATACGACGGCGCAGACGGCGATCCCCGCAGCCGCGCAGAGAAAGAAGCCCTTTTTGTCCGGCTTTTCCCTCTCTTTCTCCGTTTTTTCCGCGGGGTTCCCGTCCCTTTCTTTCGCCCCCGCCCCGCGCCTGCCGTCCAAAAACAGCCATACCAGGGAAGCGGCGAGACAGAGAACGGACACGACGATCACGGGGAGGGCGGCCGCGGAGGGCATCTCCTCATAACCGAATTTCGCCAGCAGGATGATGGCGGCGTTGTTGAGGAAGTGGGAGAGCACCGTGGGCAGAATGCTGCCCGCGCGGAGCGCCACAAACGCGAACGCCGCGCCGCAGACGAACTGATAGGCGGTCTGCACGGGATTCTGGTGATAGAGGGAAAACAGCGCGCCGCAGAGGAGGACGGCGGCCGCCGTGCCGAAGCTTTTCAGGCCTTTTAACAGGAGACCGCGGAAGATGAGCTCCTCCATCAGCGCGGGCAGCACCGCCACGACGAGCAGAACCCCGAACAATCCGCCCCCGTCCAGGGAGGGTATCCGCACCTCCGAAGGGACATAGCCGAAGCGTTCCAGAAAAGAGATGAAAAGGTTGTTCAGCTCGGACAGAGAAAGCAGCCCTATCTGCAAAAGCACCGCCAAAAGGTAATACCGCGGCTTACAGACGCCGACGGCGGCCTTTACGCTCTCCTTCGTCCTGACAAAGTAGATCGCGGCGACGGCCGCGAAGCCCAGCGGCGAGGCGAGAAAGCTCAGATAGAGATACCAATCGGCGCTTTCGTACTCCTCGGGCGAGGAGAAACCCGCCGCCAAAATGCCGATGACAAAGGCAAAAGAGAGCAGCAGGGATGCGGCGACGGCCGCCGAATACACCAGCCCGGACTTCTTTTCCGGGGTGAGCTCGCCCAGCAGTGAATTTTGTCCCGTTTTCCGTTCCATATCTATATTATAACAGATTTTTCCGCGAAGGCAAACAAAAAACGGCGGAAAAGAAATTTTTTCTTTCCCGCCGCCCTCAGCCCGTCAGCTTTTCGCGAAATTCCCTGATGATGCGGCTTTCTATCCGCGAGACCTGCACCTGGCTGACGCCGATTTTTTCCGCCACCTCGCTCTGCGTCAAGTCGCGGAAATAGCGAAGCACAATAATTTTTCTGTCCCGCTCGGACAGAGATTCTATCGCCGTGCGCAAAAGCAGCTTGTCGATGAGCTCCTCCTGGTCGTCCTTCGCGGGCAGGGTTTCGATGAGTTCCCTCTCTCCCCCGTCCTTATACTCGCCGCCCCCGTAGAGGGAAACGGGCATCCGGGAGGAACCCAAGACAAACACCGTCTCGCTTTCGTCCAGGTGAAATTTTTCGGCGATTTCCCGCACGGAGGGCTGAACGCCGTGTTCCGCCGCATAATCGGTCACGAAGGCGTTCATTTCCTTCGCCGTCTGCTTCATCGCCCGGGAGACCTTCACCGAGCCGTCGTCCCGCATAAATCGCTTGATCTCCCCCGCGATCATGGGCACCGCATACGTGGAAAAGCGCACGCCGAAGCTCTCGTCGAAGCCCGCGATCGCCTTCAGAAAGCCCATGCAGGCCAGCTGAAACAAATCGTCGTATTCCACCCCCTTGCCGAGGTAGCGCTTCACGATGCACTTTATCAGCGAAACGTTGCCGTCGACGAGAATCTGTTTGGCGTCCCTGTCCCCCGCCTTCGCGCGGCGGATATATTCGATTGTCTCCTTTTCATCAAGCATCGACCGTGTCCCTTGCGCCGAAGTTTTTGCTCATCTTCACCGTCGTGCCCTTCCCCTTCTCGCTCTCGACGGAAAACTCCGACATGAACGTCTGCATGATGGTGAAGCCCATACCGGAGCGCTCTTCATCCGACAGCGTGGTGTAAAAGGGCTGAATCGCCCGATCCACGTCCTCTATGCCGCACCCGTAGTCGGTGATGCCGATATGTAAAATTCCTTCTCCGCCGCGTTCCTCCGTCTCGCACTCGATGAGGATGCGCCCTTCTTCCCCCTCCTTCCTCTTTCCGTAGGCGTGCACGATACAGTTGGTCACCGCCTCGCTCACCGCGGTCTTGATGTCCGACAGCTCCGCCAGGGAGGGATTGAGCGGAAGGGCGAACGCCGCCACCGCACTGCGGGCAAAACTCTCGTTGGCCCCCGTCGCCGCTATTTCCAGTTTCATATAATTTTTCATGCTCTTTCTCCTGATTTCCTTTTGGACTGTCCCCGCGTCAGATTTTGGGGATCAGCGTGTAAACGCCGCTCAACGACAGTATTTTGTCGGCGGTCAGATTGGGGTTGGTTATGTACATGGATATGCCGTACCGCATGAGTTTTTTGTATCTGCCGATCAGGAAGCCTATCCCCGTGGAGTCCATGAAAGAGACATTTCCGAGGTCGAACACCGCCTTTTCCGCCTGTGTGTTTTCGTCTATCAGCCCGTCCGCGAGGCGGCGGGCGGACGCTGCGGAATGCTCGTCTATTTCGCCGTCCATGACGATGTACAGCACGCCCTGCGCCGAATGTGCCGTAAGATTCATACCCGATTCCCTCCCGTTTTTGTGTGCTTATATTATACAGGAAACGGAAAAAAGTATTTTGCGTTTTTGACGGGAAAAATTCCGTTTCCTGTCGAAAAAATTTTTTTGTTTTTACGGGGAAAAACACTTGACTTTTCCTTCAAAATAGTTTATCATATACAAGCATTGTGCAAGGATGAAGCGCGAAGCGGCGGCGTGTGGGCCTTTAGCTCAGTGGTCAGAGCTGTCGGCTCATAACCGATTGGTCCGCGGTTCGAATCCGTGAAGGCCCACCAAAACACAACTTCATCAATACCGTTACGGCCCAATAGCTCAGTTGGTTAGAGCGCCAGCCTGTCACGCTGGAGGTCACGAGTTCGAGCCTCGTTTGGGTCGCCATTTTTTTATCCGTTTCCGCGGCGCAGGCGTGCGGCGAACGGAGGATGCCTCGATAGCTCAGTTGGTAGAGCAAGGGACTGAAAATCCCTCTGTCGGCGGTTCGATTCCACCTTGAGGCACCAAACGGGCAGATTCCAGAGCGGCCAAATGGATCAGACTGTAAATCTGACG
>CALWAU010000019.1 GCA_944375795.1 uncultured Clostridia bacterium
AGACTTGCGCCTATAGCGGCGCGCCCCGCCAAACAGCACACTGTGCTGTTTGTTTTGCCGTAGAGGGAAGTGGAACAGATACTTGGAGGGGCAAAACGCTCGCTCTCGCTCGCGGCTCCACCCTCAAGTCTCGTTTGTGTGCGGTATACTTCCAAAACAAAACACACCTCGCGAGGAGGTGTGTTTTGTTTTGGAGCGGGAAACGAGACTTGAACCCGCGACATTTACCTTGGCAAGGTAACGCTCTACCACTGAGCTATTCCCGCATTGCTTAAATGCGTACTTACTATATCATATCTTTTGCCGAAAAGCAAGCGATTTCGGGGTGCTTTTTCGGATTTTTTTCGGAAAAGCCGAAAAAATTTCTTCCAAACCCTTGACAAAGCCGTCCGATTGCGGTATAATAGACAAAATCCAAAATGCGTGAGGAGGAAAAATTTATGTTCTTTGCGTGTGCTTGGTGGTGGCGCAGATAACAGCGTTCGCAGAAACGGGTATGTTTTGCGGATGCTTTTTGTCGCGTCGCAAAGCATATCGGAAGAATGATACGTCTATCATACGGGCCCGACGGTATGTTTTGTCGAAACAATCCGGACGGGTCTTTTATTATTTATTTTTCAGGAGAACGTATCATGAAAACAATCAGAAACAAAACGGCGGACGTGCAGGCGGACAAAAACGGCTTTTTCGGCGCTTACGGGGGCGCATATGTCCCCGACGCCCTCAAAAAGGAGCTCGACAAGGTTTACGAGGAGTATCTCCGCCTGAAAAAGGACCCGGCTTTCCGCGCCGAGCTTTCCCTTTTGCAGCGCACCTATCAGGGGCGGCCCACGCCGCTCTATTACTGTAAAAAGCTGTCCGAAGAAGTGGGCGGGGCGGATATCTATCTCAAACGCGAGGACCTCAATCATACGGGCGCGCACAAAATCAATCATTGCATCGGCGAAGTGCTCCTCGCCAAGCACATGGGCAAGGACACGGTGATCGGCGAGACGGGCGCGGGGCAGCACGGACTGGCGCTGGCCACGGCGTGCGCCCTGCTGGGGCTGAAATGCCGTATCTTCATGGGCGAGGTGGACGTGAAAAAACAATACATCAACGTCCGTAAAATGCGGCTGCTCGGCGCGGAAGTGGTCTGCGTACAGCGCGGCGGCAAAACTTTGAAGGACGCCGTGGACGCCGCTTTTGAGGACTACCTCGCCACGTACGACCATGCTCTGTATTGCATCGGGTCGGTCGTCGGCCCGCACCCCTATCCCACGATGGTGCGCGATTTTCAGTCGGTGGTGGGAAAGGAAGCGCACGCGCAGTTCAAGCGCCTGAAGGGCTCGCTCCCCGACGCCGTGGTGGCCTGTGTGGGCGGCGGGTCCAACGCGATGGGCATCTTTGCGGGCTTTCTCAAAGACGCGTCCGTCCGTCTGTACGGCGTGGAACCCATGGGCAGGGGAGAGAATATCGGCGACAATGCCGCCAGCATCACCTTCGGCAAACCCGCCGTTCTGCACGGTTTCAAAAGCCTCGTCCTCGAGGACGAGAAGGGGGAGCCCGCCGAGGCGTATTCGATTGCCAGCGGGCTGGATTATCCCTCCGTCGGCCCCGAGCACGCCTATCTCAGAGACATCGGGCGGGTGAATTACGTGACCGTGACGGATGCGGAGGCCCTGGACGCTTTCCGCCGGCTGTCCGTGGCCGAGGGAATTATCCCCGCGCTGGAAAGCTCGCACGCCGTCGCCTATGCGTTCAAACTCGCAAAAGAGCTGGGCAGGGGCAAGAGCATCGTGGTCAATCTGTCCGGCCGCGGGGACAAGGACGTGGATTTCGTGCTCGATAAATATCCCGAAATGGCGCAGATGCAGCAATAAAATTTCCGCAAAATTTCCGCCCCGCCCGGGGATACCCGGGCGGGGCGGAAAGCAAGAGGGGGGATTATAGTTCGCGGCGCCTTTCCGTTTCCCGCTTATAGTAAAAGAGGTATTGCTGAAAGACGCCCGCGTGCGCCCCGAATTTTTCCCGGAAAAACCGGTTGATTTTTTCCCGATCCGTCTCCTTCCCGCCAAAATCTTCGCGGTACAGTTTTTCCACCCAGGTGTCGACGGGGAAGGCGGATTCGTCGCGGAATGCGAACAGTGCGATGCAGTCCGCGACCTTGTTCCCCACACCCGGGTAAGCGACGAGCGCCTTTTTCAGCGCGGCGCCCTTCAAAGAATCCAGGGCGTCGCCCTCCTCTGCCAGCTTTTTTGCGGCGGCGGGGAGATACTTGGCGCGGTATCCGAATCCGAGCGCGCGATAGAAGGCCTCGTCCCGTTCCGCGATTTTTTGCGGGGAGGGGAAGGCGTGATATTCCCGTCCCGAAAACTCCTTTTTGTCGCCGAGCGCGGCGCACAGCGCAAACAGCATTTTCCGTATGCGGGGGATATTGTTTTGCTGGGACAGGAGAAAGGAGAGGAAACATTCCGCCCTGTCCTGCCTGAGAATGCGCAGTCCTTTGGAAAATTCCGCCGCGCGGGCGAGAAAGGGGACGCCGAAGCCCTTCGCCTCATTGACGAGGGCGGCGTAATCCCTTCCGAGGTCGAAAAGCGCCCGGAAGTAAGCTTCCTCCCCCTCTTCGCAGAGGACGCGGGTCTCCCCGCCCGATTGGGACAGCAGGCAGGCCTTGTCCGCGGAGAGAAAGAAGTAGTCCCCGTTTTCCTCGCGGACAAAGCGGAACACCTGTCCGCATTCGAGCGTGTCTTTCGGGGAAAAGTATTCGCTTTTGAAAAAAATTTCTCTCATGGTAAAATGCATCTGCGGCGCTTTCAGGCGCGCAGCCGGAGGGCGAGGAAAGAAACGAATGCGCCGACGGCGAGTGCGGCGACGGCTACGGCCGCCAGAGGAAGGGGGAGAAAAGAGAACGCGGCGGCCGAGGGAAAATCCAGGGCGCCGTTGAGGAGCCCGCAAACGACGATGTCGCACGCCGCAGAGAGCGCGACGGCGGGAATCAGAATGAAAAGCGATTCTGTCAGGAAGGCGAAAGAGACAGTTCGCCGCATACCTGCTGCCCGCAGAGAAAGAATTTCCGCTTTTTTTCGGGAGACGTCCGCGGCGATTGTCCGATACAGCAACAGGGCGGACAAAATACCGGAGACAAGTGCGGCACAGAGAAAAATGCGCTTGAGTAATCCGACGGTTTGCGTCGTTTGCTCCGTCGAGGAGCGCAGCGCCCCGGATGCCAGAATTGCGGTATCGTCCTCTCCGTACCTATCGAGCAGGGAATAAATTTTTTCCGCCGTTTGCGCGGAGCCGTCATAGTTGAGGACGGCATAGCTGTAAGCCGCGGTTTTTTCGGGGATATAGGCAGTGCTTCCCCAGGTTTCCCGCCAGGCGGGGCGCAGGGCGGAGAGATAGAGTTCCCTTCCGAAACAGACTTTTAAGGCGGATTGGTAAAATTCGTCGCAAAAGGCGCCGCGAACCAAAACGGTGCGCTCCTCCTCTCCGATATTTACAGAGACGGTGAGGGGGAGGAGATCCCATTTTTCCGCAAAGTCCTCGGCGAAGGAAAAGAGCCTTTTTCTCTCCGCGAACGGAAGGGGTTCGTCCGTTTCCGGATCGGTATATTCTCCCAGGCCCATTCCGATAATATCGGAAACGGGGATTCCGAGGTCCGTTCTGCCATTGAAAAATTCGGCTTCCATTTCCTCGCTCGCTTGCGGCGCGGAGGCCCGGAGCGCAAAGATTTTATTTGTCGCGGCGTTGTAGAACAGAGAAGCCAGCAGACGGCTTTCGAGCAGAATTTCGTCGTCCGCCGGAAGTGTATCGCCGAAGTACAGGACCGGAGAATGGGGCGCTTGGGGAAGCCATTGCCCGGCATCGACGGAGTAGATTTCGTAGGTATAGGGATCGTAAATCTCTGTCGGAAAGGTAAAGTCGGGGAGGATATCGTTCTGGCTCGCGATGCCCGCCTTTGCCCGTTCCAGGCTTTCCCCGTCCAGAAAAGCGAGCGTCCAGGTGCCCGAAGCGCATTCCGAACGGAGCGCGGAATGCAAGCGGATTTCCTTTTCGTCGGAAATAAAATCGTCCAGCAGACAATCGTAACGGGCGGGGCGGGGGCCGCAGTCGTAGACGCCCGAAATCGTCAGGGTGGCAAATCCGTTGAATCGGAGAGGCTTTCCGAGCAAACTTTCAAAATAATACAGGGGGAAGTAAAGTTCGCCCGTTTCGGGGTTCCGCAGCCCGAAATGCTGAAGGGAGCGGGCCGTGTAAGAGGAAATACAGATTTCTCCGCCGCTTTCGCCGGGCATTCTCCCGCAGAGCAGCCTGTCTTTCCACGCTCCGCAATCCCGGCCGTCCGCAAAGGCGCCGGGCATGGCGTTGAACAGGACGTCGGTGTTATATCCGATATTGTCGGGATATCCGTATACGTTTTCGTAAGCGCCTACCGTTTCGCAGCCCGTCCGCGCTTCTATTTCTTGCAGGTTTTCGGGCGTGAACAGCGTTTGTGCGCTGACGTTGCGCGTTTCGGGAACGCCGTTCGGATAAAAAGTTTTTCCTCGCGTCCTGTACTCCCTGGAGAGCGTGACGGAGGGATAGCCGGATTCCGTCAGCGTCTCCCGGAAGAAATCCCCTTCGCCGTACAGCGCGGCGGAAACAAACAGCCCGAACAGCGCGAAGCAGACGGCGGACAGCAGTATCGAGCAGACTATCCGGCACGGGCGACACAGCCCGGAAAAAGCCAAGGAAAATACCGTTCGTACGGGAGAGCGGCGTTTGCCGCCCGTCCCGTTGGTTTCGCGGCCGGAGGGGCCCCGAGGATGGAAATTTTCAGTCATCGCATTTTCTCCCTTATTATTTCTATGTTTATCGTTCATTCCGTTTTCGGGCGTTCGGGGCGGATTACAGCGCGCGGATCGATTCGACGGGCTTTTTCCGCGCGGCGCTCCAAACGGGCAGGAAGGTGGCGATCGCCGCCGTGAGCAGCGCCACGCCCGCCAGGGCGAGGAAGGACAGCGGCCCGAACACGAATACCGAAATACCGGAGAGGAGGGCGCTGAGTTCGCCGTTGAGAATGACGCAGGCCACGATGCTTCCGACGGTGGAAAGCAGAATGCAGATGAGCGAGATGATCAGCGATTCCGAGAAGAAAATTTTGAACACGTCCGCGCTCCGCGCGCCCACCGCGCGCAAAATACCGATTTCCTTTTTCTTGTAGGAAATGGATACGGAGATGAAATTGCACAGCAGCAGGGCAGAGAACACCGCGAGAATCAGCCCTACCCAAAGGAAAATTTCGGACATGGATTCGACGAGATAGTCCACCTGTTCGAGCGCCTCCTGCAAGGGGCCTTCCATGCGGATTACGCCGCTGTCCGGGGCGGGGCGGTCGATGAGGCTGAAAATTTCGTCCGCCATGCTTCCCGAACCGTCGTACAAGACGAACGCCGCGTTATACGTCGCGTTTTCCGGCACGACGTAATCGGTGGAGACTTCCGGAATGCTGCCGTCGTTTATAAGCGCCTCCCGACAGGTTTCGTAGGTGGCCGCATCGAGCTGCGCATCGAACCACCTGCCCTCGGGCGAGAAAGCCGTGCAGATAAATCCGCATATATCGGCGGAAATGCCGTGCTCCGTCAGCACGACGGGGAAGGAAAGGTCCCATCTCCGGACAAATTCCCGCAGCAGAACGGGCGCCTGCTCCATTTCCTCCCGGGAGACGCCGATTTCGTCGGAATAGTCCCCTTCAAATACATAGTCCCCGTAATAAAACAAATTGAAAAACAGGTTATATTTGTCCGGTCGGAGCATTTCGCCCGTTTCGGGGTCGTATTCGGCATCATATAAGTCCGACCGAAACTCCTGTGCTTCCTCGTCGCTCAGCGATTCCTCTTTTGCATGGACGACGGTATCGAAAATATTCATGAATATAGAGCCGTCTACGAGCAGTTCTCCCCGTCCGTCCGCCGATTGGGAGAGGGAGGTTTTTCCCTCCTCGAGAAAGTAGGTGACGCCGGGCGTGGGCACGTTTTGCGGTATCACCGTCCAATAGGAAAAATAGTTTTCATCAAAGGGGAGATATACGATCGGGTCGAGCGTATTTTCCCATCGGTCGGAGGCGGAGGCGGCCTTTAATTCTTCCACCGTCTGCCCGTCGAACACGGTCAGGCCGTACATGCCTGCCTCCAATTCCGTGGATAAGTCCTGTACCAGCCAATACTGTTCGTCTGCCGAAAGCCCGGCGTCGCCCGGACGCAAAGGGGCGTATCTTTCCGGGACGGTGCCGCAGCCGAAAATCCCCGAGACGGAGAAAATTTCGCCGGATATCTCCAGCTTTTTGCCGAGCAGATTTTCCCGGTCGGTGAGAAGGTAATTCGCATTCGTCTCCGAGTCGGGGTCGGCAAGCCTGTAAAAGAGCAGGCAATCCGCCTGGTAGGAGGAAATGCCGATCTCGTTTTTCCCTTCCTCCGGCATCGAGCCGTAAAGGAGGGGCAGCGCCTTCGCTTCGGCGGCCTTGGTGAGGAAGGTTATCTGCAGCTGATAGTAGGGGTTGCTCTTGGACGTATCGGCGTTGGTTATGTGCAGGCTGCCGCCGTCCGGGGCGTATACCCCCACTGCGCCGCCCGTCTTTTCGCCGAACGCCGTCACCTCCTCGGGCGTGAGCAGGGTGGATTGATAGTAACTGTAGGAATAGGTGCTGTCCGACCCGGAGGTAGTCGTTCTCGTTTCCAGGTATTCCTTGGTAAGCTGTATCGCCGGGGAATTGAGGTCGGTGACGCTTTCGCGGAAAGTGGCCTGCTTGTCGTACAGCATCATCGTGGACAAAACCCCGAACATCAGAAAGGAGACGGCGGACAGCAGAATGGTGAAAAACAGCCGTACGGGCTTGGATTTCAGTCCGGAGGCGCCGATTTTGAAGGCGTGCCGCGCGGGCAGGCGGGAGCGGATGAATTTGCTCTCCTCGGGGGCATAGCTGCGCTCGGGACGTTCTTTTGTCGCGGTGAACACTTCCCTGCCCCCGTCGTCCGTAATTTTTGCCGCCTTTTTGCAGGCGGAAACGCCGCTTTCGCCGCGCACGATGAACGCATCTTGGCCCGATTCCGTCAAAAACGCGCGGATCTTTTCGAGGTCGGCGGCGGAGAGCTCGGCGCCGCTGCGGATGCAGAGAGCGTCGCCCGCGTCCGTCACGTTTTCGCTGAGCGCGCGGCCCTTCTGCTCGGTCTTGGTCACGTCGGAAATCACCCGCCCGTCCTTGAGCTCGACGATTCTGTCCCCGTACCGCTCGGCAAAATCCCGGTCGTGCGAGACGACGATGACCAGCTTTTCCGCGGACAGTTTTTTGAGGGTGTCCAGCACCTGTTTGCCCGTGGCGGAATCGAGCGCGCCCGTCGGTTCGTCCGCCATGATGATTTCCGGGCTTTTGACCAGGGCGCGGGCGATGGCGATGCGCTGTTTCTGCCCGCCCGAGAGGGTGTTCGGCTTGCGCCTGGCGTAGCCGCCGAGGTCCACCTGTTCGAGCAGGGCGGCCACCGCCTTTTTGTCCTTGGGTTTGCCCTGCAATTCAAGCGCCAGGGCGATGTTGTCCTCCACGGTAAATTCGTTGAGGATGTTGTACTCCTGAAAGACGAACCCCACAAAGGTGTTGCGGTAGCTGTCGAAATCGCTCTGCGTGAAATCCTTGCTGCTTCTGTCCTTGACGATAATTTCGCCCGAGGTGGGGGAATCCAGCCCGCCGCAGACGTTGAGAAGGGTCGATTTGCCGCTTCCGCTTCGGCCGAGCAGGAACACCATGCCCCGTTCGGGAAATTCCAGCGTCACGTCGTCCAGCGCCTTGACGTCCGCGCCGCCTTTGGTCTTATAGACCTTGGAGAGATGGGAAACTTTCAACATATTCTCTCCGATGACCTCCTGTCATTTTGCGCCGTGCCGAAGGGTTGTGCACAATTGTATTATCTGTATTGTATCACATCGTTTCGGCTTTGTCAAGGGAACGGAGGAATTTTGCGGGAGAAATTTATGCGCGTCGGGCAGGGCGCCGGGGGGCGGAAATAAAAAAATATGCGCGCTTTTTCCGAAAAAGAATGGGAAAATCCGTAAATTCTTGTTTGAGCACTATTGACAAACGGGTAAAAATATGTTATAATGAATCAAAATTATATAAAGCCGAGGTATTCGTCATGAAATATGCATTGAGAGGCATCACCGCCGAAGAACTCACCTACACCATCAACCGCATCAAGATGGAGCGCAACGCGAAGTTTGAAATCAAGCCGCAGTTTTCGCGCACCATCCGCCGCGTTCAGGAAAATGACAAGCTGTATTTCGTCTCCCTCGAGGTCAAGGTGGAATCCACCGAGGCGGAGCCCAAGCCTTTCAATCTGAAAGTGCGGCTCGTCGGCATTTTCGAGGCGGAGGACGTCAACACGGACGAGGACAGACAGGTCCTCGCCATCAGCACCACCGAAATCGTGTATCCCTATCTGAGAAGCGCCGTTTCCGCCCTCACGGCAAACGCCTTCATCAATCCCCTGATCCTGCCCGTCATTCCGGCGGGGACCATGTTCCCCGAGGACAGAGGGGAGAAGCAGGCCACCCTTTCCTTCAACGATCCCGACGTGCTCAACTGAGTCCTTTTTCGGGCGCAGGGCAACTGCATACGGCGGAAAAAACGAGCCGTTCCCGTTTTCGGGGACGGCTTTTCTCGTATGCGCAGCACCGTGCGGGCGCCCGACCGCGGACTTCCGGAAAGGGAGCTTCCGACAAAGCGAAACATAAAACCCCGGACGATTGCGGAAAATAAAGGCAGGCCGGTTTTGCGCGCCTCTTTTCGCGCAAACGGGAGGGGATATGAAAAAGAATACCTTTTTAAGGGGCGCCGCCGTCATCGCCGCGGGCGGATTTCTCGCCAAGCTCATCGGCGCGCTCTACCGCATTCCGCTCACCAACCTCATCGGCGGGCACGGCATGGGACTGTACCAGATGGTATATCCCTTTTATTGTCTGTTGCTCACCGTCTCCGCGACGGGCATTCCCTCGTCCATAGCCAAAATGGTGGCGGAGCGCCGTGCGTCGGGCGTTTCGGAGGCGCCCCTCCTGAAAAGCGCCATGAAGCTCTTTCTCCTGATAGGCGCCTGCGGCACTCTGCTGATGGCGGCGCTCTCTCCGCTGTTGTCCGCCGCACAGGACAGCCCCGAACTGCAAAGCGGATACCTCGCGCTTGCGCCCTCCGTCTTTCTCGTTTCGGGCATCTCGGTGCTGCGCGGTTGGTTCCAGGGCAGAAACAATATGCTTCCCACCGCCCTTTCCGAGGTGACGGAACAGCTCGTCAAAGTGGGCTTCGGGCTGTTGTTCGCGTACCTGTACCGCGCGGACGTGGAGAAGGCGGTCACTTTCATACTCCTTTCCGTCTCGCTGTCCGAGGCGGCGGCCCTCCTTTTGATGCTCTTTCTGCGCGGCCGCGTAAAAGCCCCCTTCGAGGGCTTGAAGGAAGGGGACAGGGTTGCGATGAAGTCCATTCTCCGGCTGAGCATTCCCGTGACGCTCTCCGCGGCGATCCTGCCGCTGTCCTCCCTTCTGGACAGCGTGATAATTGTCCGCCTGATGAAGGGCTATGCGGAGGACGCGGTGGCGCTGTACGGGCTGTTTTCGGGGGGCGCGACAACCATCGTCAACCTTCCCGTTTCCGTCTGCTACGGCGTGGCGGCGGCCAGCGTTCCCGCCGTGTCCGCGGCGGAGGCGGCGGGGGACGGATCGACGCGGAGAAAAATGCTCTATGCCCTGCTCGTGACCTTTGCGGTGAGCGTGCCCTGCGCCGTCGGGCTGTACCTGTTCGCCCGCCCCGCGGTGAACATCGTCTTTCGCGCCCTGACGGCGGAGGAATCGGCGGTGCTCGTCCGCCTCGTGCGCACCCTGGCGGTGAGCGCGGTGACCCTCTCCTGCACGCAGACCCTTTCCGCCTGTCTGACGGGGCTGGGGAAACCGGGGTATGCCGCGGTTTCGATGGCGACGGCCGTCGCGGCCAAGACGGCGCTGAGTTTTGCGCTCGTCTCCCGCCCGGAAATTTCCGTGTACGGTGCGGCAATTGCGACGGACGTCTGTTATTTGGTTGCTTTTGCGCTCGATTTGTTGTATAATTTATCCGTTACGAAAAAACGACAAGGAGAAAAAAAGGGTGATTACGGTAGTCGGACTGGGCGTGAAGGAAGGGGACCTGACCGAGCGGGGCAGGCGGGCAATCCTGGATGCGGAACGGGTCGTCGTGCGGACGGCCCAGACGGAGTCGTATAAGAACGTGGCGGCGCTCGGCGTGCCGCACGTCTGCCTGGACGGCGTATACGAGCGGAGCAGAAGCTATAAGACGCTGTATAAAAATCTCGCGGCGGAGGTCGCAAAGCTCGGGGACGGGACGGTGTACTGCGTGGACGGTTCGGCGGGGGAGGACAATTCGGTGAAGGAGCTCGCGAAAAGGCGGGGGGTGAAACTCTCCGTCATCGAGGGGGTATCCAAGGTGAGCGCCCTCGTCGACGCGGCGGGCTTTTCGGGCTGTTCCTATCAGGCTGTGTCCGCCTACGAGCTGGAGGGAACGGAGCTCACCGCTCCCCTGGTCGTCTATGACATGCACGACCGCGGCCTGGCGGGGGACGTCAAGCTGGCGCTTTCCGACCGTTTCGGCGAGGAGACGGAGGCCGACTACATATGCGGCGGCGTCCGCAGGCGCATCCCCTTGTACGAGCTGGACAGGCAGGAGAGATACGACGGCACCTCGGCGGTCTTTGTGGAGAGGGCGGAGCTGCTGGAAAGAAAGCGTTTCGATTTGTCCGATCTTGAAGAGATCGTCGTCCGACTCCGCCGCCCGGACGGGTGCCCCTGGGACAGGGCGCAGACCCCCGAGAGCATCAAAATGAACGCCGTCGAGGAAGCGTACGAGCTGGCGGACGCCATCGATTCGGGCGATGACGGAAAAATCCTCGAGGAGACGGGGGACATTTTGCTGCAGGCGGTGTTTCAGGCGGTGATGGCGGAGGAGCGGGGCGCGTTTTGCCTTTCGGACGTGACGACGGCGGAGTGCGAAAAGCTGATTTCCCGCCATACCCACATTTTCGGCAAGGACAAGGCCTCCGACGAGGCGGGCGCCCTCTCCGTCTGGGAAAAGAATAAAATGAAGGAAAAACATCAGGAGACCTTTTCTGCCGCCGTCAACGACGTCCCCAAGGTATTTCCCGCGCTCATGCAGGCGCAGAAGGTGGCCAAGCGGGTGGAAAAAGGGGGCTGGGGCTTCTCTTCCTACGAGGAGGCGGAACGCAAGATGACGGAGGAGCTCTCCGAACTGAAAGCGGCGCGCGGGACGGGGGATAAGAAAAAGATCGCATCCGAACTCGGCGACGTATTGATGAGCGCCGTCAATCTCGGGCGGGCGGTCGGCGCCGACTGTGAGGAGGCGCTACTCGACGCCGTGAAAAGGCTCAAGCGGCGGTTTGCGGCGTACGAAAGCGCCGTTCTCGCGGACGGAAAGGACGTCAACGCCCTTTCGGACGAGGAGAAGGAAGCGTACTACCGGGCGGTAAAATCGGCGGAGACGGAGAAAGAATGAATCTGAGACCGATAAAGATAGGCGGCGTCGAGACGAAAAACAATCTCTTTCTCGCGCCGCTGGCGGGATATACCAATTATCCCTTCCGCCGCATCTGCGAGCGGAGCGGGGCCGGTCTCGCCTTCACGGAAATGGTGAGCGCCAAGGGTCTGAAATACGGCAGCGAAAACACCCGCGCCCTCCTGTATACGACGGGAGAGGAACCCCTTTGCGCGGCACAGCTGTTCGGCAGCGAGCCGGACGTCATGCGCGCCGCCTGCGAGAGCGAGGCGCTTTCCCCCTTCCCCGTCGTGGACGTCAACATGGGCTGTCCCGTGCCCAAAATTTATAAGAACGGAGAGGGCAGCGCCCTGCTCGAAAATCCCCGCCTCGCCGAGAAAATCGTGTCCGAGTGCGCAAAGAGCGGCAAGGCGGTGACGGTGAAGATGCGCATCGGCATTTCGGCGGACAGGCTCGTGACCGAGGATTTTGCCAGGCGGATGGAGGGGGCGGGGGCAAGCCTCATCACCGTCCACGGCAGGACGCGGGACAAGTATTACTCGGGGGAGGTAAATTTCGGGGAGATCGCCCGCGCCAAACGGGCGGTGAAGATCCCCGTGATCGCCAACGGCGGCGTGTTTTCGCCCGAGGACGCGGACAGGCTTCTGAACGAGACGGGCGCGGACGGCGTAATGATCGCGCGCGCCGCCCTCTCCGACCCGCAGATTTTCGCTTCCTTCACGGGCGCCCCGCGCGAAGATAAAAAGACGATGATTTTGCGGCAGATAAAAGAGACGGGGCAGGTATTTGACGAACGCTTTACGACGGTGTTTATGCGCAAGATGACGGCCTTTTACATCAAGGGCATGCGCGGGGCTTCCGCCTATAAGGAACGGTTGTTTTCCTGCCCTTCGACAAAGGAGCTGGCCGCGCTCGTGGAGGAAATTTTCGCCTGACGGCGGAACGGTAAGGGGGCGCCCGACGGGCGCCCCCCTCTTTGAAATTCAGCAGAATCTGTCCAGCGGCGAAAAACAGCGCCGGCAAATCCCCCGTTGGGCGCGGGCGCATTCCCCGCACACCCGCTCTCCGCACGTCGGACAGCAGTATCCCGTGCGCTTGTCGAGCGGCTTTCCGCATCCGCGGCAAAATCCCGTTCCCGCAATTGCTTCGTTCATGGCGACCTCCTTTCGTTCGTTACGATAAAAGTATGTTCCGCCCGGCCGGGAAATATGCCGCGGCAAAACGAGCCCCGTTTTTGTCCTTGCGCAAACCTTGGGCAAAAATTGCCGCTCAGACGCGGGCGATATGTTCCCCGTATCCGCTATCGAGCGACGGGAAAAATCGCTTTACGGGCCGAAAAAAGGCGCAAAAACGGGCGTCGGAGAAAATAAAGGGCGAAAAGTGCGGCAAAACGCTGTACTTTTTTTTTCGCATATGGTATAATAAATAAGTAAGTAAAAACATACAGCGCGCGTGCGCGCGGGCGTGGAAACGGGCGGTAACGGCCCGCGGCCGCAGCCGCGGCGGCGCGCGACGGGAGTTTTGTAAAATGACTGAAAAAGTGGAAAACGAGTACGGCGCGGAACAAATTCAGGTCCTGGACGGTCTGGAACACATCAGAAAGCGCCCGGGGATGTACATTTCCTCGACGGACGCGAAGGGCCTGCATCATCTGGTGCACGAGGTGGTGGACAATTCCATCGACGAGGCGTTGGCGGGATACTGCACCCACATCGAAGTGACGCTGAACGCGGACGGAAGCTGCACGGTGCAGGACAACGGCCGCGGCATTCCCACGGACATTCATCCCAAGGAGGGGATTTCGACGCTGGAAGTCGTGTTTACGAAGGTGAACGCGGGGGGCAAGTTCGGCGGCGATTCGGGCTATAAGGTTTCCAGCGGCCTGCACGGCGTCGGTGTCAAGGCGGTGAACGCCCTTTCCGAATGGCTGGAGGCGGAAGTGTATCAGAACGGGCACATCTATAAGCAGGTGTATAACCGCGGCGTGCCCCAGCGTTCCGTCGCCATCGTGGGGGATACCGATATCACGGGCACGAAGGTCACTTTCATGCCCGACGACGAAATTTTCGAGACGACCGTATTCAATTACGATTCCCTCAAGGGCAGGCTGCGCGAGCTGGCCTATCTCAACAAGGGCCTGCGCATCACGCTGGAGGATAAGCGCCCGGGCGAGGAGAAAAAGGATTCCTTCTGTTATGAAGGGGGGATACGCTCCTTTGTCGAGGAGCTCAACAAGAACCGCGACGAGGTCCTCTTCCCCGAACCCGTGTATTTCGAGGAGGCGGACGGGGATACCGTCTGCGAGGTGGCGATCCAGTACAACGAGAGCTATAACGAGGTCATTTACAGCTACGCCAACAACGTCAACACGATAGACGGGGGCACGCACGTGGAAGGCCTGAAAATGGCGCTCACGAAGGTCATCAACGACGCGGGCAGGAAACTCAACGTCCTCAAAGAGAACGACAAACTGACGGGCGAGGACGTGCGCGAGGGCATCACGGCGGTGGTTTCCGTCAAGCTCATCAATGCGCAGTTCGAGTCGCAGACCAAGGACAAGCTGAACAACAGTTCCATCCGCGCCTTCGTCAATAAATGCGTCACCGAACACATGGGTACCTTCCTCGAAGAAAATCCCGCCGTCGCGCGGGAGCTGGTGCTCCGCTGCATCACCGCGCAGAAGGCGAGGGACGCGGCCCGCAACGCGCGCGAGCTCACCCGCAGAAAGGGCATTCTCGAAAGCACGACGCTGCCCGGCAAGCTGGCCGACTGTTCCGACCGCAGGCCGGAGCTGTGCGAAATTTATATCGTCGAGGGGGATTCGGCGGGCGGCACGGCGAAGCAGGGCAGGGACAGGCGTTTTCAGGCCATTCTGCCCCTGCGCGGCAAAATCCTCAACGTCGAGAAGGTGCGGCTCAACCGCGTGCTCGAAAACGAGGAAATCAAGTCGATGATCACGGCGTTCGGGTGCGGCATTTTAGACGATTTCGACGAGAGCAAGCTCCGGTACGACCGCATCATTTCCATGACGGATGCCGACGTGGACGGCGCGCATATCCGCATTCTGCTGTTCACCTTCCTCTTCCGCTTCATGCGTCCGCTCATCGAACACGGGCACGTGTATTCAGCCAAGCCCCCGCTGTACAAGGCGACCAGCAAGGGCAGAGAGGACTATCTGTACACCGAGGAGGAAAAAATCGCCTACGACGCCGCGGCCACTTCCAAAGTGGAATACCAGCGGTATAAGGGCCTCGGCGAGATGAGCAAGGAGCAGCTTTGGGATACGACGATGAATCCGGCCACCCGCACGCTGGTGCGCGTGACGATGGAGGACGCGGCGGAGGCGGACCAGATGTTCGCGATGCTGATGGGCGAAAATCCGGAGCTGCGGCGGAAGTTTATCGAGGAGAATGCCTCTCTCGTCACCGATCTGGACGTTTGAGAGGGGCCGCTTTCCGCGGCGGGGGTATAGGCGGATACAGATAAGCAAAGGGAAGGCAGAGTAAAAAATGAAAACGGAAAAAAATTCGTTTTACGAAGTTATAAGTAATAAAATTGCGGCGTTGAAAGACGCTTATCCCGGATTGCGGAGAGAGTCGGATGAACATCTTTTCACGATACTGTGCGTTAAATCCAATTTTTATAAAAATCCTTCATTGTCTTTTACGGAACAGGACGCCAAAGAAATTTTGGTGGATTCGGTCGGAGACGGCGGTGTGGATGCTCTTTTGGCCGATCCCAATTCAGAAGCGAATAATTTGGTTGTGTGTCAGGCGAAATATTATCAGACAATTACTTTCGATGCGGTTCGCGATGCCGTTGCGAAAATGATTCTCTTTTATAAGGGCATGCAACGCGGAGAATACGAATCGGCTAATGTAAACGTTCAAAGAAGATTTTTGTCGTTAAACGCAGAAATCGGAGAGGAGTCGAAAGTCTGTTTTGTATTTTATACGAGCGCACTCAAAAACGGAATTCGTGAAGACCGTATTCAAAAGTTGTTGAGGGAATACGGATTGGATACCGCAAATTATGAAATTCAACTATATTTTGCGGAAGATGTTGTCGATGAAATCAAAGAGTCCGAATCTCGGCGACCGACCGTCGAAAGCGGGAAAATCGTAATCGATAAAGCTGATAACTTTCTCGAATACAACGATGATGCCGTGATTGTGAATTTGTCTGCTTTTTCCGTGAAAGAATTGTATGCAAGGCACAGTACCAATTTGTTGTCCAGAAATTTAAGATACTTTATAAAAAAGAAAGAAATCGATTCGTCCATCAATGAGACGATAAATAATTGTCCGGATACTTTTTGGTTCAAAAATAACGGATTGACAATTATTTGCGACGATTTTGAAATTAGCGGCAGAGAAGTTAAACTAAAAAATTTTTCTATCGTGAATGGCGGGCAAACGACGACGCTGCTGCATAAAAGCAGAGAAATAAATAAGGAACACGATTTTTATCTTCCGTGTAAAATTATCCGAACCGTTGGAGAAACGGAAGATGATAAAAACAGATTCAGCCTGGAAATAGCGAAAGCTACCAATTCTCAAAAAGCGATTAAACAAATTGATTTGAAGGCAAATGCGCCCGAGCAGGTTAGATTTGGAAACGCGATGAGAAATGTCGGGGTATTTTATCAGACGAAAAGGGGAGAAAATATTCCGACGGCATATAAAAGTGAAGATTATAAACATACCGATTTGGTTGAAACGGGGAAATTGTGCTTGGCTGGATTGTTTCAACTGCCTGGTTCCAGCAGGTCGAAACCGTCTATGCTTTATTCGGAAAAATATTATAATCCTATTTTTAACGGAGACCAGGCAACAATTGCTTCTTTTGTGGAAGAACTTTTGTATATTGACGTTTATTATCGGAAAACGTTTATTCAAAAGTTTGATAAAGAGCATGAAGCATCTCCTTTTGCGGCGGAGTTGATTCCGTTTGCACACAATGCGCGTACCATTTGTATCGCTTTTGCGGCTTTTTCTGCGAGATATAATAATAAAAACATTAAAGTTTCGGATATAAAAACTATTTTCGATCACGTCAGTCAAGAAAAGGCATACGACGATTATTATTACGAAATTTTCAAAAAAACGGATGGGCTTGCGCCGCTTTTTCCGAAAAAACTTTTTGAAAACAAAGACAAATACGACGAAATTTTATATAAATTATTTGAAGTGATTATCTTATCGGGCAGACGTTATTACAGTACGAAAAAAGAAGTTGACAATACGCTGATTGTGCCGAATTTTTTGAAATCAGACAGAAATTATTATGCAATTTTGAAATTCGATTGGGACAATATCGACGGAAAGATTCAGGAAATTTTCAGAAATATTGATTAAAAAGTTGAAACATTCAAAACGAAGCTTGTTGTTTTGAAAAAAATTTTTTCAAGACAAAAACCACAATATTTAAGGAGCTATTATGGCAAAAAAGGAAACGAGTCCCGAGCTGACCGAGGAGTTCAAAAAGACTCTCGCGATGACGAAAATGCTGGACGTGGAGGTGGACGAGGAACTCAAACGCTCGTTCATCGCCTACGCGATGGCGGTCAACAAATCGCGGGCGATTCCCGACGTGCGCGACGGGCTCAAGCCCGTACACAGGCGCATTCTCTTCTCCATGCACGAAATGGGGCTGTACAACGACAAATCTTACCGCAAGTGCGCGCGTATCGTCGGCGATACGTTGGGTAAATATCATCCGCACGGCGACCGCTCGGTGTACGACGCTTTGGTGCGCCTCGCGCAGGATTTCACCATCAATTTCCCGCTCGTGGACGGACACGGCAATTTCGGCAGTGTGGACGGCGACCCCGCAGCGGCTATGCGTTACACGGAGGCGAGGCTGTCCAAGCTGGCGGCGGAAATGCTCCGCGACCTGGACAAGGAAACGGTGGATTTTATCCCCAACTTCGACGGCAACGAGCAGGAACCCGTCGTGCTTCCCGCCCGTTTTCCCAATCTTCTCGTCAACGGTTCGGACGGCATCGCGGTGGGCATGGCGACGAATATTCCGCCCCCTAACCTCGCCGAGGTCATCGACGGAACGGTGGCGATGATAGACAACCCCGAAATCACGGTGGACGAGCTGATGCAATATATCCCCGCGCCCGATTTCCCCACGGGCGGCATCATCATGGGCCGGGCGGGCATCCGCCAGGCGTACCGCACGGGGCAGGGCCGGATCGTCATGCGCTCCAAGTGCGAAATAGAGGATTACGGCTCGGGCGGGAATGCCCGTCAGCGCATCGTCGTCACCGAAATCCCCTACCAGGTCAACAAAGCGCAGCTCATCAAGACGATTGCGGACATGGTGAAGGACAAGCGTCTGGAAGGCATTTCGGACATCCGCGAGGAATCTGACCGCGACGGTATGCGCATCGTCATCGAGTGCAAAAAGGACGCCAACGCGCAGGTGGTCCTCAATACGCTGTATAAGCGCACCAACCTGCAGGTTTCGGACGGCATCATCATGCTCGCGCTCGTCGAAAACGGCACCGAGCCGCGTACGCTCAATCTGGCGGAGATCCTCAAATATTATCTTGCGCATCAGAAGGAAGTCATTACACGGCGTACCAGGTATGAGCTGAGTAAGGCCGAGGAGCGGGCGCATATCCTGGAAGGGCTGGTTCTTGCGCTGGCGAATATCGACGAAGTCATCAAAATCATCAAGGAATCGGCGGACAAGAACGACGCCTGCGCCCATCTGACCGCGGCGTTCGAGCTGGACGAAAAGCAGGCGAATGCCATTTTGGAGATGCGCTTGCAGCGGCTCACCTCCCTCGAGGTGGAAAAATTGAAGGAGGAACTCGACGCGCTGCACGCGACGATCGCCGACCTCAAAGACATCCTCGAACACGAAAGCCGCGTGATGGCGATTATCCGCGCCGACCTGCTCGATATCAAGGGCCGCTATCCCTCGCCGAGAAAGACGGAAATTTCCGTGGATTACGGCTCTATCGAGGAGGCGGACCTCATCGATAAAGAGGACGTGGTGATATCGCTCACCCATTCGGGCTATATCAAGCGCCTGCCCGTGTCGGAATATAAGGCGCAGGGCCGCGGCGGCATGGGCATCACGGCCCATCGTCCCAAGGACGAGGACTACGTGGAAAAGATGTTCATCAGCTCCACGCACGACGATATTCTGCTGTTTTCGTCGCTGGGGAAGGTGTACTCGGTGAAGGGGTACGAGATCCCCGAGGCCAATCGCACGGCGCGCGGCAGGGCGGTGGTCAACATCGTCCGGCTGGACCAGGGCGAGCGCATCGAATCGGTGCTTCCCGTCAAGGCGGGCGACGGCGGCTATATCGTAATCGCGACCAAAAAGGGCGTCATCAAAAAGACGACCACCAAGGAATACGACCGCATTCCCAAGAACGGTAAAATCGCCATTCGCATGCAGGAGGGGGACGAGCTGATTTCGGTGCAGTTCACGACGGGCGAAAACGAACTGATGGTCGCTTCCCGCGGCGGCAAGTGCGTGCGCTTCTCGGAAAAATGCGTCCGCCCGATGGGCAGGACGGCGGCGGGCGTGCGCGCCATGCGCCTTTCGGAGGGGGACGAGCTTGTGGATATGCTGGTCGTCAATCCCGAATACGACATCTTCACGCTCACGTCCAAGGGCTACGGCAAACGCACCTCGGTGGACGATTACCGTTTGCAGAGCCGCGGCGGCAAGGGCATCAAAGCGGGCGTGTTCAACGAAAAGACGGGCTATCTCGTCAACATGAAGCTGGTTTCGGACGAAAACGACATCATGATCATCACGACGGGCGGCACCATTATCCGCATGCATGCCGATTCCATCAGCCGCATCGGCCGTTCGACGCGCGGCGTGCGGGTCATGAACGTCAAAGACAGCCTCGTGGCGACGGTGGACGTCACCGAACGGGACGACGAGGCGGAAACCGAAGCACCCGAAGAGACGGCGGCCGACCTTACGCCCGAGGAGCTGGCGGAAGGCGCCGAAGCGGAAGAGGAAGAAACGGACGACCTTTCCGGGGCGGACGACGAAATCGACGCCGGAGAAGAACCGGATGAATCGGAAGAATCGGACGCGGAAAGCGGCGATCCGTCCGACGACGAATAAATCCGAAAAAGCGTGGTGCCCGCCTCCGTATACCGGAGGCGGGTATTTTGCGCATTATCCGGTTTATTGGGGCGAAACGCGTATAAGGGCACATCTTACGCCCTCACCGGCGTTCGTCTCGGTCACGTACCATTGTGTACGCTCCCTTCGCCGAAGCTTCCGGGTTCGGACGCAATCTGCACGCCTTTTCCGCATTTTAACGGTAACGGTTTCGCTCGGCAGGGCGAAACGTGATAGGCGCAGACAATCCCTCAGTCTGCCTTTGGCAGACAGCTCCCTTTGCACAAAGGAGCCAGGGATAGGCCTCGCTTGCGTAAAGGTGGGGAAGTACCACAAGCAAGCCCCCCTTGTGTAAAGGGGGGAAGTGAAAGGGGGATTGTGAATCCCTTGGAAACAAGGAGATTTCGGTAAAAGGCAAGGCAGGACAATCCCTCAGTCTGCCTGCGGCAGACGGCTCCCTTTGCACAAAGGAGCCTCGGAAAAGCGGCTCGCAATCCGCTTCCTTTTACACAAGGGGCCGTCTCTAAGCCTCCCCTTTTTAACAAAGGGGAGGTGGCACGAGGTGCCGGAGGGGATAAGCCGCCGCTTCCCCTTGCGCAAAGGAATGAAGGGGGAAGGGAGACGGATGTGTACATAACGAAAATAAAGGTACGGGTAAGAATCCGACAATAAAACCCCGTGGCATATTGCGGCCGCGGGGTTTTAACGGATACAGACAAAGAAAGGAATGCTCTTGCGCTTTTCAGGAGTCATCCGCCGGATTGAACATGTCGAAAAAGCGCAACAACATGGAGGAGACGGGGATCGCCGCCTGCACGATGACAATCATGAGCAGCAGCTGGGTGAGGTTGAAATGCAGCTGATCCCAGCCCGCGTAGACGATATTCCCCAACCGCGGCACGGCGAGCACCGTGATGCACAGCGCCGCCATCGAACACCAAAGCACGGCGCGGATGAGGTTGAAGGGCTGGCAGATGCGCAGCAGCATCACGAGCCCGTTGAAGGTGAGGGCGATCATCAGCATCGCGTCGTATACGCTTCCCGTTTCGCCCGATTCCGTCGTGAACTCGAACACGCTGGCAAGCGGGGTCTGGTTGATGATATACAGCGCGAGGATGCCGAACGCGAGGGTGAGCGCCCCCGGCAGGGCGCGGCTGACGACGAAGGGGATAAATTTGCCCTTGACGCGGTTGGTGTTGGGCTGCAGCGACAGGATGAAAGAGGGAATGGCGCTGATGAAGATCTCAAACATCAGCATGTTGTTGGTAGTGAAGAAATACGCGCTTCCCGTCACGATGCACACGAGCGCGAGCGTGAGGGTGAGCAGGGTTTTCATGATATAGAGGGAGGCGGAGTCCTTGATGTTGTTGATGACCCGCCGCCCCTCGTTGACGATGCGGGGCATGGAGCCGAAATTGTTGTCCTGAAGGACGAGGTTGGAGACGTTTCTGGCGGCGTCGCTGCCCGAAGCCACGGACACGGCGCAGTCGGCCTCCTTCATCGCGAGGATGTCGTTTACGCCGTCCCCCGTCATCGCCACCGTGTTGCCCGCCTTTTTGATGGAGCGGATGAGGATGGCTTTCTGTTCGGGGGTCACCCGCCCGAACACCGTATATTCGTTGGCGGCGTTTTCCACTTCGATGTCGGACAGGCCCTCGAGGGAGATGAACTGCGCGGCATTTTTGATGCCCGCCCGCCTCGCCACCTCGGACACGGTGACGGGATTGTCGCCCGAAATGACCTTTACCGCCACGTCGTTTTCCCGGAACCATTTGATGGTTTCTATGGCGTCGGGGCGGATGTTGTCGGACAGCGTGAGAATGGCGACGGGCCGGAACGCCGAGGGCAGCTTATCCCCCTGGATCTGCGCGGGGGAGTGCGCCAGCACCAGCACCCGCAGCCCCATCTGCGCATATTGTTTGACGATCTTTTCGACGCGCGCGGGCATGGGTTTCAGGACAAATTCGGGCGCGCCCATCGCGAAGGTGCCCGTTTCCCCGAAGGTGACCGCCGAAAGCTTGCGCGCGGACGAAAAGGGCATGACCGCCGTCGCCTGCAAAGCGGAGGAATGGCCGAACCGTTCGTAGAGGGCGATGGAGGTCTGGTTGTTGTCGTTCAGGGACGCCAGCATGGAGCCAAGGATATCGTCTATGGAATATTCCGTGGCGTTGTTGAGCAGGACGCAGTCGCTCACCTTCATCCGCCCGTCCGTGATGGTGCCCGTCTTGTCGAGGCAGAGCACGTTGACGCGGGCGAGCATTTCGAGGGAATACATGTCCTGCACGAGGGTGTTGTATTTGGCGAGGCGTATCATGCCGATGGACAGCGCCACCGTCGTTAAAAGCAGCAGCCCCGAGGGGATCATGCCGATGACCACCGAGCAGGTTTTCTGAATGGTCTCGTTGAGCTGGGGGTCGTCGGAAAAGAGGACGGAAAAGAACCCGCCGCGAGCGGAGATGTCCGCCCAGCTGCCGCCCGTATTGCGGAAGTTGGTGAGGAACATGAAGGGGGCGATGATCACGATGGCGACGCCGATGGCCTTGATGAACAGCCCGATGGAATTCATGATTTCCGAATTGGGCCGCTTATATTTTTTGGCGCGCGCGGTGAGTTTGCTGATATACGTCTCGTCGCCGATTTTGTCCACGCGCACGGCGCAGTGCCCGCTGGCGACGAACGAGCCGGCATAGAGCGGTTCTCCCGTCTCCTTTTTGACGGGCACCGATTCGCCCGTCAGCAGGGATTCGTTGAGCTCGGCAGTGCCGTCCAGCATGATGCAGTCGGCGGGTACCTGCTGCCCCGCGGAGAGCAGAAGCACGTCGTCCAGCACGATTTCGGAAACGGGGATCTCCCGTTTTTTTCCGGCGCGCACGACCTTTGCCGAGGGGGAGGAGAGAATGGAAAGCTTGTCGATTTTCCGCTTGGCGCGTATTTCCTGCACGATGCCCATCACGATGTTGCACAGGAAGATGAGCACGAAGGTGAACTGCGACAGGGGCGCGTGCGCCAGCAGCAGGGCGATGGCGGCAAGCAGACAGAGCAGGTTGAAGAAAGTGCAGATGTTGCCCACGAAGATGCTCTTGTAGGTTTTGGAATACTTCTTTCCCGCGCGGTTGACAAAGCCCTGCTCCTTTCTCTGCTCCACCTGAGCGAGGGAGAGGCCCTCGTCGAGGGTGGCGTCGAAGCGTACCGCTTCCGCGGCCGCGGGCTTCTGTTTCCGTTTATTTTTCTCCCGCTGTTTGGGGAAAAGGGAACGGAACCGCTTTTCTCTCTTTTCTTCTTCGGACGTATATTCGGGTTGCGGATGCTTGTTTTTTTTCATGAATGCTCTCCGGGCACCCCCTTTTTTCCGGGTGTGCGTTTTCATTATACCACATGTGCGGACAAATTACAAGTTTTTCGCAGGAAATTGCGGGAGTTTGATTTTATTTAATTGCTTTCGTTTGTGGAAAGTAGTATAATTGAAAGGACAGGAATGTCCGAGTACAAAAGTCCGGAGGAACGCCGAACGGCCTCCGGAAGGAGGCAGGATCATGATCGACATCAATCTCATCAGAACCGATCCCGAGCTGGTGCGGGAGAACATCAGGAAAAAATTCCAGGACAAAAAGCTCCCGCTCGTGGACGAGGTGCTGGAGCTGGACGCGAAGCGCCGCGCGCTGATAGCGGAGGGGGACGCCCTGCGCGCCGCCCGCAATACGCTGTCCAAGAAAGTGGGCCAGCTCATGAAGCAGGGCGAAAGAGAAGAGGCGGAGAAGGTCAAAGCGCAGGTCGTCGCGGACGCCGAACGGCTCGCTGCCATCGAGGCCGAAAGCGCGGAGGTGGAGGAAAAGCTGAAAAGGGACATGATGGCGATCCCCAACATCATCGCGCCCGACGTGCCCGTCGGGAAAGACGATTCTGAAAATGTGGAACTTCAGCGTTTCGGCGAGCCGACCGTCCCCGATTTCGAAATTCCCTATCACCTCGACATTCTGGAAAGGCTGGAAGGGATCGACGTGGATTCCGCCCGCAGAACTTCGGGGCAGGGCTTCTATTATCTTCTCGGCGACGTCGCCCGCCTGCATTCCGCCGTGCTCGCGTACGCGCGGGATTTCATGATCGACAAAGGCTTTACGTACGTCATTCCGCCCTACATGATCCACGGCGACGTCGTTTCGGGGGTGATGAGCTTCGACGAAATGGACAATATGATGTACAAGATCGAGGGGGAGGATTTATACCTCATCGGCACGTCCGAGCATTCGATGATCGGCCGTTTCATGGGCCAGATTCTGGACGGAAGCAAACTTCCGCTCACCCTCACCAGCTATTCTCCCTGCTTCCGCAAGGAGAAGGGCGCGCACGGCATCGAGGAGCGGGGCATCTACCGCATCCATCAGTTCGAGAAACAGGAAATGATCGTCGTCTGCCGCCCCGAGGAAAGCGACGAATGGTATGAAAAGCTCTGGCGCTACACGGTAGAACTCTTCCGTTCGATGGAGATACCCGTCCGTCAGCTCGGCTGCTGCTCGGGCGACCTCGCCGACCTGAAATACAAGAGCTGCGACGTGGAGGCGTGGAGCCCCCGTCAAAAGAAATATTTCGAGGTGGGTTCCTGCTCCAACCTGACGGATGCGCAGGCCCGGCGGCTGGGTATCCGCTTCAAAGATTCCGACGGCAAAACCAAGCTGGCGCACACGCTCAACAACACCGTCGTGGCGCCCCCGCGCATGCTGATCGCGTTTGTGGAAAACCACTTGCAGCCGGACGGCAGCGTGACCATTCCCGAGGTGCTTCGCCCGTATATGGGCGGGAAGTCTGTGATTGCGCCGAAAAAGTGACGGGCGAAACGTTCGGGCGTTTCCGCTCGACAGAGCGAAACGCGAATCTACTGCGCAATACATTGTCGGGTTTGCGTTTTAGCTTGCTCATTTACGTTTTAGTAAACTCGCTGCGCAAAATCCGCGCCCTTCGCGTCTTGCTTGTATCTCCGCGTTTTGACGGTGAACGGGCAAGACAATCCCTCAGTCATGCTGCGCATGACAGCTCCCTTTACACAAAGGAGCCTCCTTTAAGCCTCCC
>CALWAU010000020.1 GCA_944375795.1 uncultured Clostridia bacterium
TTCGTAAGTTCAAATCTTGCCACCCCAGCCATTTCCGGCACCGCCGAACAAGGCCCATTAGCTCAGTTGGTAGAGCACTTGATTTTTAATCAAGGTGTCCCGAGTTCGAGACTCGGATGGACCACCATATGCACCTTTAGCTCAGTTGGTAGAGCAACTGACTCTTAATCAGTGGGCCCAGGGTTCGAGTCCCTGAAGGTGCACCATAACAGGGGTGTACGAACACCCCGACGAGAGAGAAACCGATTTATCGGTTTCTCTCTCGTTTTCGGGCATTTTATCGCCGTTTCTTTCCTCTTCGCCGTTTCCGCCGGGATAATCAGGGAAAATCAAATTTAAGAGCAATTCGTTCTTTTGTCCGTTTTTGAGCTGGAACAACACTTTCATTTTATCGTCGTACAGTATCACTTTATAAATGAATATGTCTATCAGTGCTTTGCGGTTCTTGGGCTTGGAATAGTTCAGCGTGCGGAAATGTAACAGCCATTTGCGAATGCCGGCGTAACTGTAATTTACCTGCAATGCCTTTTCATTGGCGATTGTGTCTTGCAATTCCTTGTTTTCGTTCTCTAACTTCTCCTATTACTTTATTATTACTGCGTCGCAAGTCGCTACAAAAATCTTTATGGGGTATTTATTATGAAAAGTATCCCGCAAGGAATAAGTATTATCTATTTTAACGGCGAAAACAAAAATATTTATGCGGAACTGCCGCAGGATAGAGAACAGGCAAAACGGCTGTCAAAGCGGCTCTCAACTGTGTGGCTTGCTCATTTTTTGCCTCTTTTCCCGGCGCTTCTTATAATTTCGGATTTTGGCTTTTACATTGCCCTGATCTTCTTTGGAAAACTCATAATTTTTCATTGGCTTTCCATATGAACGCTTTTTACCGGAAACAATACCATTTCGGACATATGCCTTTTCGGTCTTTCCTCTTTGAGGATTCTCTTTCAGGGGCATATTCTTTTTTCAAACGGGGTTCTTTTGTCATGCTCACCGGCCGCCTCTCCTGCCGACTATCCGGAAATTTTCTTTGTACAAAAAACAGGGTTTTAGCCCTGTCTTTTTTGGTATGAGGTTAAGTTTTGGAGAACTCCTGCGGGTCGGGCAAGCGGCTTTTTGGCCGCGACGCTTTGCCGAGGAGAGGAAGGCACAGCCGCATTTCCTCGATTTTTCCGACATCGCCGGAAGCAGATATTATGAGGAAATCCAAATCGGCAACAAAAACTTTGAGCCAAAGAATTGCAATCCCCCTGACTATATGCTATAATAATGATATATATTCTGACAAGAACACCGGAGAATGAGAATATGAAAGTTTTTCATAAACGCATATTGGGCATATTATTGGCGACGGTAACTGTTTTGCCTCTCTCGTCGTGCGGCGGGGGCGACGGAAGCAGTTCGGGAAAAAGCAGCTATACAATCACCTGCACGGATGGAAAATATTACGATATCTCTTCCGATTATCGGTTGGCGCCTGCGGGGACCGTCGTCACCGTAACCGTAGAAGCAGAAGCTTTTCTGACAGTAGAACGGGTGCTCGCCAATAATATAGAATGCACGGCAGGCAACACAGAGAATACTTTTACATTTACGATGCCGCAAGAAGATGTGGATATTTTGGCAATATTTACGGACGCACCCGAAATTTCTGACGCCGAAAACGGTATGAGATGGATTCTCGCCCCTTCCGAAATTTCTCTTGCGAGAGAAGATGACGGCGAATTTTTGGCTCGCCAAAACTTTTCGTTAACCTTCGGAAGCGAGTCCGTCCTCAACAATACGACGGAGGGAAAAGACGGCTATGCCACTATGCTGTCAGCCGAAGTCATTTCTACAAACGAAAACGTTATTCCCTCCGCCGCCATTTCCAATGTGACCGGAACGGGCGGGGACGCCGCTTATGTGACAGGTGCGGAATTTTCCGTCGATCTGACACAGGTGGGAATGGGCACCGCGACGCTGGTATTTTTCGACAACGACAACGGACGGATCATATCCCGAACGATTACCGTAGTCCCCTACGGCGAAGTTTTCGCCGATGATATATGGACCGTGTCCGTCAACGTCGATTTCTCGGGGCTGAACGAAGCAGATAAGGCCAAAGCCCTCACTGTATGGTTTTCCGAAGAGGATTCGACTTACGTCTACGGTTCCGCTTATGAGCGCAATCAACAGCGCGAACTCACCTACCCCGAAAGCGGTTCCGCCGTCTTTGAATTTATCTACCGTCCCGAAGGCACTTTCCGCATCCAAATCGGATATCGGGACGAAAACAGTATTGCGTACCTGAATTTTGTCCTCGTATCCGGAACCGGAGAAAACGGCTTCGTCACTTTTGAAGAAAACGGTGCAGCCATTTCCGTCCAAGTAAAATCCGCCTGAACCGAAAAGATTTTTGCCATATATACAAAAACCGCCCCTGTTCTCTTTGACCGGAGGCGGTTTTCGTGCTATAATAAAATTATGTCTGCAAATGATATCATTACTAAGAAAAAAACGCTCGACCTCGGAAGAGACAGCGTCGGAAAATTGATAATAAAACTTGCCGTTCCCGCCGTGATCGCACAACTCATCAACCTTCTGTACAATCTCGTAGACCGCATGTACGTCGGTGCCATCGAGGGCATCGGCATGCAGGCGCTGGCGGGGCTGGGCGTCGTGTTCCCCATCACGCTCATCGTAAGCGCGTTTGCCAACCTCGTGGGCCTCGGCGGCGCGCCGCTGGCGAGCATCTTTCTCGGCGAAAACAAAAGAAAAGACGCAAACGCCGTCTTTAACGCGGGCGCCGCGCTGCTTGTCCTTTTCGGGGTTCTGCTCACCGCGGCGGTTCTCCTGTTCTGCGAACCCCTCGTCCGGCTGTTCGGCGCGCCGGAAGATGCGTTTATATACGCCCGCGACTATCTCTTTGTCTACGGTGCGGGGACGATTTTCGTCATGTTCTCGCTCGGGCTCAATCCCTTTATCACCACGCAGGGATTCAGTTTCACGTCCATGCTGACGGTGGCGATCGGAGCGCTGCTCAACATCGCTCTCGACCCCCTGTTTATCTTCGCTTTCGGAATGGGCGTAAAGGGCGCGGCCCTGGCGACGATCCTTTCCCAAGCGGTTTCCGCCGTATGGGTCACGACCTTCTTTTTCCGCAAAAAATCCCTTTTCCGTTTCGATTTCCGGCACTTTCTGCCCAAACCCAAAACCGTGCTCCGCATTCTCTTTCTCGGCCTTTCCCCCTTCATCATGAGCGTGACGGAAAGCGCGATTCAAATCGTATTCAACAACAACCTCAAACACTGGTCGGGCGGCAATACCGATTATACGGCGGCCGTCACGATCATGCTCAGCGCCATTCAGATTGTCTGTATGCCCCTGAACGGCCTGGGCACGGGCATTCAGCCGCTGGTGAGCTACAATTACGGCAGCGGCAACTCCGACAGAATCCGCAAGACGGTAAAAATCGCGGCTTTGGCGGCGCTCTGCTGCAGCACGACCGTATGGGCGGTATCCCTGTTCGCGCCGCAGATATACGGATATCTGTTCAGCGCCGAACCGCCCGTCATGGAACTCATCCGAAAAAACATGCCCTATTTTATGGCGGGAACGATTTTTTTCTTCGCGCAGATGACCCTGCAAAACGTCTTTATCGCGCTCAATCAGGCGAAAATATCCATCTTCCTCGCCTGCCTGAGAAAGGTTATCCTTCTCATTCCCCTCTGTTTTCTGCTCCCCTACAAATTCGGGGCCGAAGGCGTGTTTTACAGCGAGGGCATCGCGGATACCATAGCGGGCATCGTCACCGCCACGACCTTCTTCGCCATGCTGCCAAAAATCCTGAAAAAGCGGGAAGCCGCCTTGGCGGAAGCGAGAGCGCGGGAGACGGAAAGCAAAGCCGAATAATCCGACGTTTTCGGCGATTTTTCGGAAAATCCGGCTGTACTGCAAAAACGGGACGGACCGCTGTCCGCCCCGTTTTTCTTTTTCCTCTTTCCCTTTAAGCCTCCGCTTTGCCGGAAATGCGGGAAAGCAGCACCCTTTCAAACTTCCGGACCCCCGCCAGAGGCTCCCGCTCCAGCGCCCGTTCCGCCCGTTCCTTCCGAAGCTCGCATTCCGTCCCGTTTCCCTCTAAGGCGCCGAGGGCCGCGCGCACCCGCCAGACGGCGGCGGAGGGCTCCCCCTTGCCGTAAAATTCCGCGCAGATCTTTTCGCTCTCCCGGGCCTTTTCCACGTCGCCGTTGAGCACGTGCATATACTCGAACTCCGTCGCCACCTCGGCCAGCTGCCCGGCGTCGAGATAGCCCGCTTCCGCCAGCGCGCCCAGCCTGTTCAGACAATCCGCGGCCTTTTGCGTCTCCCCCGTTTCCAGATACCGACGATAGCGCAAATCGAGAATCACCGCATACATGGGTTCGTTCTCCGCGAGCTGCGGCAACCCGAAATAATATTTTTCGTCGATTTCCGCAAAACTTTTTCCCTCGGCGAGGCCGCCGTAAATCTCCATGGCGGACACCATGGTCCGCTCCGATCCCTCCTCTTTCGCGAGCCCGATAAGGATCGCCGTGTCCGTCTTGCCGTTTGCATAGACGGCGGGAACGGCGTTCAGCAAAAGCAGGTAGGCGGCGTACGGGACGCCCGCCCAAAAGAGAAACGCGACCGGGCGCGAGGGGCCGCAAATCAAAGCCACGGCGATCAGAAGCAGCAGATAGACGGCGCCGAGGACCAGCCCGCCCGACGTATACACCATCGCCCGACGGCGCATATTGCCCCCCCGGACGGGAACGGTCTGCGTTTCCTCCGGCGAAAAGGGAGAAGCGAAAGAGAAATGCAGTTTCCCCTCCCGTTCAAAAATGCGGAAACAAAAAAATTTCGTCATTTTCAGCCGCATCCCCTGCACCTTCCCGAACAGGACGTGACCGAGTTCGTGAACGGCGGGCGCGAGGATCACCGAGAGAAGAAAGCCGAACACGCCGCAGACGAGGGCCGCCGTCCCCGCGCGCCTGGCCGCAAAACACACGACCCAAATCTCCCCCGCGACGAGCAGGAGGAGAAGCAGCACGCTGTAAAAGGTTTTGAAAAAACGCCTCATTTTTCCCTCTCCCTTCCTCGCTTTACATCAGCCCGCGCAGGCGCGCGTAGCCCTCCAGATTGTCACTGTCGCTGACGGTGAGCGCGGAGATTCCCAATCTGTCCATGAGTACGGACAGGAGCGCGGCCCCGCCGCCCAAAACGTCCGCCCGCTTTTCGGGCACGGTGGGAAACGCCATGATTTGTTCGGGCGTCATCGCCGTCAATCGCTCCGCCAGCGCGCGCATTTCCTCCGCGGAAATGCGGGTGCCCGTGACGAGGGCGGGATTGTATTCCGTCAGGCCCAAAAGCACGGACGCGAGCGTCGTCGCCGTCCCCCCGACCGCACAGAAAGGCTCCGCATGCGGGACCTGTCCGTATTCCGCGGCCGCCCTTTCCGCGGCGGCAAAAAGTTTGTCCCGCTCCCGTCCGCACATATCTTTCAGGCGGACGACGCCGATGTTCACGCTCTTTTCGTAGACGATTGCGCCGCCCTTCCGCACGATGATTTCCGTGCTTGCGCCGCCCGCGTCCACAAGTCCGCCGTCCCTGCCGCCGAGCGCGCCCGAAAGCCCGATTTCCGCCTCCGTTTCCCCCGAAAGTACCTCCACGTCCAGGCCGCAGAGAGCTTTTACGCGCCCGAGAAATTCCCCGCCGTTTTCCGCGGAGCGTACCGCCGCCGTCGCAAAGGCGCGGACCTCCGACGCCCCCTCCGCCTTCGCGCGGGAGAAAAATTCCGCCACGGCCGCGGCGGTGCGGGCCATGGGCGCTTCGCCGAGCCGCGAAGAAGCGGCGATCCCCTCCCCCAGACGGGTGGTGTTGAGCGTCTTATATAAAACTTTTCCGTCCGCCGTGAGCATCAGGCGAACGGAATTGGAGCCGATATCGATGACCGCTGTTTTACGCATGAATTTTCCTCAATTTCCCTGTTTTTCTCCGGGATAGATGAAATGGTATTTGTATGCTTCCCCTTCCAGATACAGATCGCTGAGATAATATTCCAAATTGTTCTGATTCTGTTGGTTCATCTCTTCGTAAGAAGCGATGTCCTCTTCCACTTTGTCTATGCGATTATTCAGAACGATTATCTTGACGATCTGATATCCGATAACGGCAAGCAGGCAAACGATCAAAATCGTTCCCGCCACGGCCGCGGCGGTCACTATCCTTCTCAATTTTTCCTGCGTCATAACAATTGCACCTCTTTTTTCTTGGAGTTTTTCGAGCTTTTTCGCCTTTTTAATACCTTTCTGGCTCTATTATAGCATACTTTTTGCAAAAAATCAACTATTCTGTGGATACTTTTCAGATATAAAATCAATCCGAGCATGTCCCCGAGAAACATATATACCCGAAAATCCGGAAAAGCAAACGCCGACGACGCCGAAACGCACAGCCCCGCGAAGGCGAGAAAGAACAGCGTATCGAAAACCAGCGACGCCGCCGTTTTGCCCCCCGCAAGCCTGCGCAGCGCACAGAAAGGCTCGTACAGCAGCCCGCCCGCCATGCCCGTCAGGACGCACACGAGAAAGATGTATATCTGATCCGCCCCGTCCATCTTCCTTCCCCGCGTTTACCGGAATATCCGGGATTTGAGGCTCTTGCCGCCGTAGCGCACGCCGCCGACGTTCCCCGTGGCCGTAAAGGTGCCGCTCGTCTTGGAAAAACCCGTGATCTTCATCCCGGAACCCGTGATGTACAGCTTGGTGCCCGCACCCGAAAGGGTGAGCACGATCTGCGTTTCGGAAAAGGAGGAAACGCTGTCTATCCCCGTCGCCGTGATGCTTTTCTGCTGTTGAATATCGAGTGCGTGTAAGGTTTCCTGCATACCTTATCCTATGCCGGAAACCGCGCTTTTATGCCTGCGGCTGCCTCTTTTCCTCCGGCGCGCTCCCCATATCGTCCGACGAGCCGTCCGAACCGCTCCCCGCGCCCCGCAGCTGCCGCCTGCCCGTAAAAATCATGGAAACGCCCATCGCGAGGGTAAGAAGGCAGACGATTCCGCTCGTCGCGGCGTTCATGCGCATCGAAAATTCCGGATCGGTCCCGAACACCCGGTTCAGCGTGGCCTGCAAGGCGAAAAGCGACATGAGCGCCGCGGAAAAGGAGACGTTGCGCATCGCCCGCACGATGAGGTCGTCCTGCTTTTTCGCGCGGAAAAAATTGAGCGTCGCCGAGGCGATTTTTGCAAAGGAATACGCCGCCGAAGCGTACACCATCAGCCCCGTGTACAGAAAGGAATTTGCTTCCGAGGCGATGTGCTGTATGATTGCCGGAACGATCATCGCGGTGAGCAGCGTCAGAAGTATGCCGCTGAAAAGATAGGCGCGCGCCTGTTTTTTCTCCCGCTCCGCATCGGGGGAATCCGAGTCCGCGATTTTCCTGTCCCAAAGCAAAAGCCCGCCGCGGGCGGAGGCGAGGACGAAATAATATGCGGCCAGCGCGCCCAGCCCGACGGAACGGCCGAGGACGGCCAGCACCGCCTGAAAGAGCGCATAGCCCGCATTCAGGCAAAAGGATATCGCGGAGAAAAATTTTGTCCGGAAAGAATAATCGAAAAACTTTCCCAGCCATTTATGCCGCCCGAACTTCGCCGCCAGCTTTTTCGGAAGCGGGAACAGGCGGACGGCGAGCATATACACCGAAACGCCGAAAAAGACCGCCGAAAGCATGTTGACCAGCGACGGCACCCAGCGGGGAAGCGCGTCGAAAAAAACCGTACACAAAACCACCCCGACGGCGAAAACGATCGTCAAAGAGTGCCACACTGCCGCAAACAGCGAGGTGGGGTTGCGAAGTTTTTCCGAGAACTTCCCTATAAATTTCATGGCGTTTCTCCGTCTTTTTCCGAAATGCCTCCGAAAACGTTATTTCTGACTTTTTTCCTTGAACCGAGCCTTGGCGCGCAGCTCGCTGTCGAGTATGCGCTTGCGGATGCGCAGGGACTTGGGCGTCACCTCCAGAAGTTCGTCGTCCGCGATAAATTCCAGGCATTCCTCCATGCTCAGCTTGCTGACCGGAATGAGCGTCAGGGCGTCGTCGCTGTTGGAGGAGCGGGTATTGGTGAGATGCTTGGTCTTGCAGACGTTGACGTTGATGTCCTCCGACTGATTGGTGTATCCGATGACCATGCCCTCGTACACGGGCGTGCCCGGCGTGATGAAAAGGGTCCCCCTGCCCTGCGCGTTGAACAGCCCGTAGGTGACCGCTTCGCCCGTCTCGAAGGCGACGAGGGAACCGGTGTTGCGGCGCTGCATGTCCCCTTTATACGGCTCGTACTCGAAAAATACGGCGGTCATGATGCCCTGACCTTTGGTATCCGTGAGAAACTCGCTCTTATAACCGAACAAACCGCGCGAGGGAACGATAAATTCCAGCCGCATGCGGGAGCCCACCGCGCTCATGTGCGACAGCGTGCCCTTGCGGTTGCCCATCGCGGAAAAGACGGGGCCCGTCATATCCTCGGGCACGTCCACCACCAGCCTTTCGACGGGCTCGTAACGGACGCCGTCTATCTCCTTATACAGCACCTTGGGCGTGGAGACCTGAAACTCGTACCCCTCCCGGCGCATCGTTTCGATGAGAATGGACAGGTGCATTTCGCCACGGCCGCAGACGCGGAAGGAATCGGCGCTGTCCGTATCGTTGACGCGGAGGGAAACGTCCCGCAAAAGCTCCCGATAGAGGCGTTCCCGCAGCTGGCGGGTGGTGACGAATTTCCCTTCCTTTCCCGCAAACGGGCTGTCGTTGACGGAAAAGGTCATCTCCACCGTCGGTTCCTCTATCTTGACGAACTGCACGGGCTCCACCCTGACGGGCTCGCACACGGTGTCGCCGATGTTCAGGCCGTCGATGCCCGAAAACACCACGATGTCCCCCGCCATGGCCGAGGGAACGGACACCCGCTCCAGCCCCTCTATCTGATAGAGATTGGCAATTTTGCAGTTCGTCCGCACCTTATTGTCGTTGTAGTTGCAGACGGAAACGGGCTCGTTGGCGCGAATGACGCCCCGTTCTATCCGCCCGATGCCGATGCGGCCGACAAATTCGTTATAGTCGATGCAGGAAACCAAAAGCTGCCCCGCCCCCTCCGTGTCCATATCCATGGGCGGGATATGCTCCAGAATGGTATCGAACAGCGCATTGAGGTTGGGCTCCTGCCTGTCGGGCGTAAGCGAGGAGGTGCCCGTCCGTCCGCAGCAATAGACGACGGGGCTTTCCAGCTGCTCGTCCGAAGCGTCGAGATCCATCATCAATTCCAGAACCTCGTCCACGACTTCCTTGATGCGCGCGTCCGGCCTGTCCACTTTATTGATGACGATGATGATGCGCAGATTGAGTTCCAGCGCCTTTTGCAGCACGAAACGGGTCTGCGGCAAGGGACCTTCGGCGGCGTCCACGAGCACGAGCGCCCCGTTCACCATTTTCAGCACCCGCTCCACCTCGCCGGAAAAATCGGCGTGCCCCGGCGTGTCCACAATGTTGATCTTCACGCCCTTGTAGTGCGCGGAAGTATTTTTGGCGAGAATGGTAATGCCCCGCTCCCGCTCGAGGTCGTTGGAATCCATCACCCGGTCCTGCACCTGCTCGTTGGCGCGGAACATGCCGCCCTGCACCAGCATCTGGTTGACCAGCGTCGTCTTGCCGTGGTCTACGTGCGCGATAATCGCCACATTTCTCAAATCGTTTCTGATCAAAGCAATCTCTCCTTCCCGAAAAACTTTTCAACCTTTCTATTTTAATACTTTTTTCGTCTCATGACAACAATTTCCCCCCGCCCGAGGGCATTTTTTCCGAAAATATTCCCCAAAATCCCCGATTTTTGCCTCCGAAAAGAGGAAGCCCGGGAATTTTGTCCTCTCAAAGGGGCCTGACGGCGAGATTTTCATAGGTGACAAAACGGATAAAATACCCGTTGTCCTCCACCCGTTCGCCCTCCTTTTTCAGCGCAAAAGCGGGATCTTTGTCCAAATCGGGGAAAAACGTGTCCGCCCCGCCGTCCGCCTCCACTTTCGTCACCAGAACCTCCGCGCAAAAGGGCAGAAGCGCGCGGTAAATCTCCCCGCCTCCGATGACGTAGATCTCCTCATCGGGGCGCTTTTTCAGCTCCGCAAAAAGCCCGTCAAGCGTGCGGACGACGATACAGTCATCGCGTACCTGGCTGCGCGAAAGCACGATATTGACGCGATTTTTCAAAGGCTTTCCGCCGGGAAAGGAACGCAGCGTATTGCCCCCCATGACGACCGTCTTTCCCGACGTCGTTTCGCGGAAAAATTTCATGTCCGCGGGCAGATGAAACAGGAGGGAATTGTTTTTGCCGATCCCCCATTTCGCGTCGGCGTTCACGATGGCGCGGATCATATCGCCACCGGGATTTTTTTATCCAACGGCTCGTACTCGTAATTTTCCAGCCGGAAGCTGTCGAGGGTAAAGTCGTAGAAATTTTTCACGTCCGGGTCGATAAAGAGCCTGGGCGCGGGGTGGCGCGGCTTTTCGAGGATTTCCTTTACGATGGGAATGTGCCGGTCGTACACGTGCGCGTCGGCGATGACGTGAACGAGTTCCCCCGCCTTCAGCCCCGATACCTGCGCAAACATCATGAGGAGCACCGAATATTGCAGCACATTCCAATTGTTTGCGGTGAGCATATCGTTGGAACGCTGGTTGAGAATGCCGTTGAGCGTATCCCCCGAGACGTTGAAGGTCATCGAATAGGCGCAGGGATAGAGATGCATTTCGTGCAGGTCGGCAAAATTGTAGATGTTGGTCATGATCCGGCGGCTGGCGGGATTGTTTTTGAGGTCGAACAGCACCCTGTCCACCTGGTCGAATTCCCCCTCCTTATAAATCGCCTTCTGCGCCAGCTGGTAGCCGTACGCCTTGCCGATGGAGCCGCTTTCGTCCGCCCAGCTGTCCCAGATATGGGAATGCAGATCCTTGATGTTGTTGCTCTTTTTCTGCCATATCCACAAAATTTCGTCTATGCAGGAGCGGAACGCCGTCCGCCGTATGGTGAGGATGGGCAGCTCCTCCCGCAAATCATACCGGTTGACGATGCCGAATTTTTTCACCGTGTGCGCGGGCGCGCCGTCCTCCCAATGCGGGCGCACCTGCAAATCGGTGTCCCATACGCCGTTCTCTAAAATATCCTGCATATTCGCCGCGAAAATGTCGTCTGCTCTGCTCATGGTATCTCCTTTGTCCGCAAAATCGCCCGCGGAAAATTTCTCCGTTTCTGCAACTTATATTATACCATAGAAAAACGCCCGCCGTCAAGGCGAGCGGAGCACTTTTCCCATTCTTCTTCTCAATAATCCTCCCGCTTTCCCAAAAGGTAATCGCAGGAACAATCGAACGCCTCCGAAAGGGACACTATCGCGCTCGCCGTCGGCTCGCACTCCCCCTTTTCCCAGCGCACCACCATGGACTGACTGCACCCGACGAGCTTTGCCAACTCGCTCTGCGTCATGCCGCACTCCTTCCTCAATTCCTTGATTCTGTTCGCGATAATCATGAGAAAATTATACCAAAATATGAGTATTCTCATTGACTTTATGAGTATTCTCATATATAATAGTATGCGGGAAGCGGCAAGAAATAACATTTTAAGGAGAAAAGACATGAAAAAAAGAAACATTGCGCTTGCGATCGTATTTACGATCGTCACCCCGGGCATTTACGGAATTTATTGGTACGTGTGCCTCACGAACGACAGCAACCGGCTGAATCCGCAGGAAAAAACGGCCTCCGGCGGCGTCGCTATTCTGTTTACAATCCTCACGCTGGGAATTTACGACCTGTATTGGCACTACAAACTCGGAAAAAAATTAAACGACTCGGGCGCCGTCTATCTGATTCTTTCCCTGCTCGGCCTGGGAATCATCGCCCGGGCAATCGCTCAGTCGAAAATAAACGCCGCCGTCTGAAAATTTCGTCGCTTTCCCGAAAGAACCGCGCCCACTCGGAGCGCGGTTCTCTTCAAAAAAGCCTTCGACGCAACCCTGCCCCTATCTGTTCAGACGGGAGCCGAACCAAATAATCAGCTCGATGGGTACCCCCACCACAAAAATCAGCCAAAGCTGATAATCCAGAAACTGAAAGTAAATCGCGAGCAGCAAAGTCCAGCAAAGGACGGACAAGACGACCGTCTTATAGATTTTATACGCCTTTCCGCTTATCCAATCCCCTCGGCCCGTACGCCTGCCGCAGTACAGCACCGCGAGACAGGAAGCGGGCAGCGCCCAGAGAAACGCCTGCCAGTAATCGATGCCCGCACGAAGTTTCAGGTAGACGAAAATGAGAGAGGCGATAAGAAAGACGACGGAGACGGCAAGACAGAGAATGACCAGCCGGTTTCTTCCCTCTGCCTCCTTCTTTTCCGCGGCTTTGTCCGCAATTTTATCCGCCGCGTTTTCGTGCACCAGGTCGTCCAACGTAATCCCGTACAGAGCCGCGAGCTCCGCAAGTACGGAGATATCGGGAAGGGAATCGCCGTTTTCCCATTTGGAAATGCTCTTGTCCGAATAGCGCAGCATTTCCGCGAGGTCGCTCTGCGTCAGTCCCCGGCTCTTGCGCAATTCTATCATATTTTTGGCAACCGTACTCTTGATCGAATTTTCCATGAGATTACTATACCACATTTTTCCTTGAAAATCAAGCGATTTGCGGTCGATTCTACCGTGAGTAGAGTCAAAAAATCAACTCGAACGATAGGAGAGCCCGCCCCTCTCATAATTATATAGCGGTAGAAAAGGATTATCCGCCCACGCTGTTGATTTTTTGTTTTCGACAGGATATAATACAGACAAAGGAAAAACATATGACTTTTTTGCCCTTTGTCACATATCTCTATTACATAGCAGGAGCAAAATGTTTGTCGTGTTTTTTCGGAGGAAAAGTTTTATGAATGTCACCATCGTATGCGACGTGCTCGGTTCCCCCAATAACGGAACGACGATCGCCACCCTGAACCTGATCCATCATCTGACGGAAAAGGGGCATAACGTCAAAATCGTATCCGCGGACGAGAGCACCGCGGGCAGAAAAAATTACTATGTCGTCCCCGCGCTGCGGCTGGGGCGGATAGCGGACGCGGTTCTGGAAAGAAACGGCGTCACGCTGGCGAAGGCGGACAAGGCCGTGCTGGAAGAGGCGATTCGCGATGCGGATGTGGTACATATCCAAATCCCCTTCGCGCTCGCCGTTGCAGGCGTCAAAATCGCCAGGGCGATGAACAAGCCCGTCACGGCAAGTTTCCATTGCCAGGCGGAAAATGTCACCTCTCATCTCGGCCTGATGAATTTCCCGCCCGCCAATCGTCTCACTTACAAGATATTTTACCGCAACGTTTTCCGCTATACGGACAAAATTCATTATCCCACCCGCTTTATCCGGGAAGTCTTTGAAAATCAGGTTGGCCCCACGAAAGGGGAGGTTATTTCCAACGGCGTGAACGACGCCTTTTTCCAACCCGGGCGCAGCGAAAATAGCGAAAATACGGAAAAAAAATTTACCATCGTCTGCACGGGCAGATACAGCAAGGAAAAGGCGCAGGAGGTACTTCTGAAAGCGGCGGCGAAATCGGCGCACCGCGAAAACCTCCGCATCGTTCTGGCGGGAGACGGCCCCTGCAAAAAGCAGCTGATGCGGCTGGCGGAAAAGCTGGGGATAGACTGCGAATTTCGCTTTTTCTCCCGCGAAGAACTCATCGGACGCCTGAAAAGCGCCGATTTGTACGTGCACACCGCGCTGATCGAAATCGAAGCCATCGCGTGCATGGAAGCCATCGCGAGCGGCCTGGTGCCCGTCATCTGCGATTCGGAGCGGAGCGCCACCCGGTTCTTCGCGCTCGATAAAAACAATCTCTTCCGCAAAAACGACCCCGACGACCTCGCGGCGAAAATCGATTTCTGGTACGAGCATCGGGATCTGAAAGAAGAATACGCCGGAAAATACGAGGAACTGCGCTCGGAGTTCCGCCAGAAAAACTGCATGGATCGCATGGAGAAAATGCTGCTCGATGCGATCGAGGAGTACAAAGCGTCATGAAAAGGACCTACTATTACAGCGACGAGCTCAACGACGATTTCGCGGGGACCAAAATCCGCCGCAAGGAGTTGCCCGCCGATTATAACTACTTTCCGCGCAATCCCGTGCGCAATGCTTTCGGCTTTCTGCTGTATCGCTTCATCGTCACCCCCCTCATCTTCCTCTTTCAGAAAATCGTCTATCGCGAGACCTTCAAAAATCGGAAAGTCCTCCGCAAATACGGAAAAGAGGGCTGTTTCCTCTACGCCAATCACACTTCGGCGGTAAGCGACGCATTTACGCCCACCCTTACCGCGTTTCCGAAAAAAGCGTACATTCTCGTCAATCCGGACGCCGTTTCCCTCCCCGTCGCCGGCAAGGCGGTGGAGCTGCTCGGAGGGGTCCCCCTGCCGACCAATCGCCACGGCATGCGCGCCTTTCACGACGCCGTTCTCCGCCACGCGGTGGAAAAACACTGCGTCGTCATCTATCCCGAAGCGCATATCTGGCCCTACTATACGAGAATCAGGCCCTTCAAGGACGTCTCTTTCCGCTATCCCGCGGAAGCGGACAAACCGATGTTCTGTTTCACCACCACCTTCCAAAAGCGCAGATTTCTGAATTTTCCCAAAATCACGATCTACGTCGACGGGCCTTTCTATCCCGACAAAAATCTGTCCGTCAAGGAGAATCAGAAGCGCCTGCGCGACGTCGTATATCAGACGATGACCGAAAGGAGCAAGCTTTCCACCTACGAGCACAGAACTTACATCAGGGTGTCTCCCGAATCGGGACTTACCCCCTCGGGGCGAACGGTTGATCCCGTCCCCGCCCCCGCGCCCGCCGATATCCCGTTCGTTCCCGCGGCGGCCGAAGTGACGGCAAGTTCGCAGCAGACGGAACCGCTGCCCAAGGGCGCCGTATAATCCCCGAAAACAAATCTGCCCGTTCCTCCCGATGAGAGGAACGGGCTTTTTTCCTATCCCGATATATTTTGCAAAGTCTCTCGGATTACGCCCCTTCGACGGCCCGATAGACCTCCTGCAATCCGTCCGTCTCGTAATCCTCTATCCGCCCCGCGTCGGCGAGCTTGGCGATATCCGCGTCCAGCGGCAGGCGGGAAACGGCGGGAATCCCGTATTCGCGGGCTATCGCCTCCGCTTTGCTCTCGCCGAACACCTCTATCCGCTTTCCGCAGTCGGGACAGGTGAGATAACTCATGTTTTCCACCAGCCCGAGTACGGGCACGTGCATCATGCCGGCCATATTCACCGCCTTTTCCACGACCATTTTCACGAGCTCCTGCGGGGTGGTGACGATGACGACCCCCGCGAGCGGAATACTCTGAAAGACGGTGAGGGGCACGTCCCCCGTTCCGGGCGGCATATCGATAAAGAGCAAATCGAGGTCCTTCCACAAAACGTCCGTCCAGAACTGCTGTACGGCGCCCGAAATGACCGGCCCCCGCCAGACGACGGGCGTCGTCTCGCCGTCGAGCAGAAGATTCATGGACATCATCTGGATCCCGGACGGGGTCAGCACGGGATAGATCCCCTCCTCGCTGCCCGTCGCGCGCTCATTCACACCGAACATTTTCGGAATGGACGGCCCCGTGATATCCGCGTCCATGATGCCGACCGATTTGCCCTGTTTATGGGCATACGAGGCAAGCAGGGATGCGGTGAGAGACTTTCCCACCCCGCCTTTGCCGCTGACCACCGCGATGGCCTTGCGAATGACGGAACCGGCGTGCGGCTCTTTCAGAAAGCTCTCCGGCTTCCGCGAAGCGCAGTCGGCGGAACAGGAGGAACAATCGTGCGTGCAATTATTTTCCGACATACTCTATTCTCCTTCTTTTACAAACGCAATCATTATACTCCTTTCCCCCGGTTTTGTCAAGACAAATCGCGCACGCGAAAAACATCTGCGGCCAAAAAAGCCGCCTTTTCGGCGCTTTTCCGCCGCCGCGCGGATACGCCGACCGAAAATGTCGGAAATCAGGGGGAAAATCCCTTTCAAAAAAGTTGCATTCGGGCGCGAAATGGTGTATAATATATAAGCTGTGCTAGGCGGGGAGTCAGCGGCACCCTGTATCTGCAATCCGCTACAGCAGAGCCGAAAGCCTTTCCCGGCGGTATTTATGGAAGGCAGCGCATCGTAAGGAATGTTGATAGCAAGGTCTCATGCAACGCAATGCCGTGAACCGTGTCAGGGCAGGAATGCAGCAGCACTAAGCGGATGTTTGCGTGTGCCATGAGGAAGCTTTGAAGGAGTCACCTGCGGTGTTTCCGCTTCGGTAAATACCGACAAAAAAGGATGCACAGTTTTATCGCCCCCTCGCGCGACGAGCGCGAGGGGGCGTCTTTATCGGAAATTTGTTTTCGCGCGGGCGCCGCTCACCCGACGGAAAGGGAACAAATCGCCGCGGCGCCGAAAACGGCTGCCGACCGGCCGCTAAAAAATTTTTTCATGGCTTTGTTCTCCTTAAAAATTTATCGTGCCTTTATTATATCACAAATGGCAGAAATTTGAAACCGACCGACGGCGGTCGATTTTATTTTATATATGTGCATTTGCGCGCGCTTTCAAGGCGCCCGTTTCCGAACGAGGATATGCCACACGTCGCTGCCCGTGAAGCCGCAGTTCCGATACAGCTTTTCCGGTCGCGTGGAATTTTTTACCTTCCCGGACACCGTGGCAAAACGCGCTCTGCCCCGCATTCTTTCCAACAACTCGTTTACGATAAAACGCCCGTATCCGCGCCCGCGGCACTCAGGCAAAACCTGAATCCATTCCAAAGTCGCTTCACCCGTCTCTCCGTCGAAATCGCCGATTCCGCCGCCGACAACCCTGCCCGTTTCTCCCTCTTTCAGCAAAACCCACAAATCGGAACAGAACGCAGGCATTTTTCGGAAGCCCTCTATCTGTTCGGGCGTCACGCGCAAATCGGAATAACAGGCATTGATGAGGCGCACAAATTCGTCGACCGCCCCGTGCGCGCCTTCGACCGTGCCGAGCGCCGCGCGCGGCGCTATGTTTTTAAGATTGTGCAACAAGCGGAAGTAGGGTTCGTCGTCGAAATTTTTCCATTCCTCCGCCCGATAGTCCCTGTCATGGACTATTTTTACATCGTCCGGCAGGAACAAAGTTTTCTGTTTCCAATAGGGCAGACTTGCGTTGCCGCAGGGATCTTTCAGATATTCCGCCAAAGTGAGCATATTTCCTGCCCTCCTTATTACAAAGGTCCCGCGAGCGCGGAGCAAGAACGCGCCGCCCGCCGGAGAGCAACCGCGAACGCGTCGCCGAAGCCCTCAAATTTTGCATAAATCCGCGCTTCAAGTAGCACGTACAAAAAATCGTGTTCGGTGTTTTCGGCTATGAAAAAGGATTTCCGAAAATCTCGGAAACCCTTTTATTTGCTGGCGCAGAGAAAGGGATTTGAACCCTTGTATACATTCCTGCATAACACGATTTCGAATCCCCTATAATTGTTCAGAATCATGGTGTTCAAATTCATATTTTTCTGTAATGTCTTTATAATCTTCATCGAAAACCTTTTGTGCTTTTAACCCGTATATTATAAAATCTTCTACGGATAAATCAAAAAAAGCAACAATCCTATATGCGTTGGTTATGGTTGGTGTAATTGTTCCATTTTCATAGACAGATATAGATTGCCTTGAAACTAAAACTTCTTGTGCCAGTTCCCCTTGTGTCATTTGTTTGTATTCTCTTAGCTTTTTTAAGCTATCACCAAATGCTTCACGAATTTCTTTATCTGTCAGTACATCGTTATTTTCCTGATAGATTTGCATTAACTCTTGTAAATTGTTCATAACACCTCCATTATAGCTAATATGTTGGAAAAAATCAATATTCTTCCAATATGTTGGCACAAATCGCTTGACATTCCAACATATTGGCGTTATAATGATTATATTCCAATATGTTGGAACGTCATAGCAGGGCGAATATACGAGCTTATACTCATAATCTCAATATACTTTAATCAGTTTAAGCTCCCGTGCTGCTATCACGGGGGCTTTTACTTTATTCGAGTGCACGCGGATAGAGTGGCAAATAAAATTTTGAGGTGTTTAGAATGTTGTCTATTGATGAGATTGAAGAACTTCGGGAAATTTGCCGTATAGCTAACAATTTAATAGTTCGCGCAAACAGAATACGAGCAAAATATCATGATAAAGTTATACAAGAGCACCCCGAGCTTTATAGTCGTGATTTTTTGAAAGAGTATTATTTACTTCGAGCAATGGAAGATTCGGAGCATGAGCCGATAGGAACGTCCGTTTGACCGAGGGATAGAGGGGAGTGGCTCCTGCCACCCCCGCAGAGCGCACCCCCTTGGGGGCTCTGCGGGGGTGCGGAGTCCTCTCGCCGTGGTTGCCCCCAAGTCCGCGCAAGCGGGCTTGGGGGCAACCCTTGAGAATATAGAAATAACTCTACGCGCGAATTTTAATTATAGCGTTGTTTTGCCTGTTGTCTTAACTTGATTAAAGGTATTAATTGCGAGATTATGAAACGTCATACTATACGACAATTCCGCCGAAGACTTATTGTCTCGGGAAATGTCCTTGAAGTTTACGAATACGAAAGACCCGTTGCCAGAGGTCTGGAAGCGAAGCGTGTTGGACGGTCAAACGCCCCTTTTACTTCGAGAGAAGTAAAAGACGAAAATCGCAAGAAAACGGCTTGCCGTGCTCGTGCGTACGTTCGTCGCGTCATAAATGCAAATCCTCAGCTAAACAAGTTTCTGACCCTCACATTTGCCGAAAACTGCACGGACCTGTATTCCGCCCGCTATGAGTTTGACAAGTTTGTCAAACGTATTAAAACGCGTTTTAAGAGGTTCCAATTCGTCGTAGTAATAGAATTTCAAAAGCGCG